>NZ_RBII01000003.1 GCF_003634015.1 Litorimonas taeanensis | reverse complement strand
AAAATGGCAAAAGAGAAATTTGAGCGTAATAAGCCTCATGCCAATATTGGTACGATTGGTCACGTTGACCATGGTAAGACGACGCTAACGGCCGCGATCACGAAGTATTTTGGTGATTTCAAAGCTTATGACCAAATTGACGGCGCGCCTGAAGAAAAAGCGCGTGGTATCACAATTTCAACAGCTCACGTTGAGTATGAGACAGATAACCGTCACTATGCTCACGTCGACTGCCCAGGCCATGCTGACTATGTTAAGAACATGATCACAGGTGCGGCGCAAATGGACGGTGCTATCTTGGTTGTTAACGCGGCTGATGGCCCAATGCCACAAACACGCGAGCACATCTTGTTGGCGCGTCAGGTTGGTGTTCCAGCGCTTGTTGTTTACATGAACAAGGTTGACCAAGTTGACGACGAAGAGCTTTTAGAGCTTGTTGAGATGGAAATTCGTGAGCTTCTTTCTTCTTACGACTTCCCAGGTGATGATATTCCTGTGATTGCAGGGTCTGCTTTGGCAGCGATGAATGGCGACAACCCAGAAATCGGTGAAGAGTCTATCAAGAAGTTGATGGCGGCTGTTGATGATTACATTCCACAGCCTGACCGTGCGATTGATGGTTCATTCTTGATGCCAATCGAAGACGTCTTCTCTATCTCTGGTCGCGGTACTGTTGTGACAGGTCGGGTTGAGCGCGGTGCGGTTAACGTAGGTGACGAAATCGAGATCGTCGGTATCAAAGATACAAAGAAAACGACGTGTACAGGTGTTGAAATGTTCCGCAAACTGCTTGATCGCGGTGAGGCAGGGGACAATATTGGTGCGCTTCTTCGCGGTGTTGATCGTGAAGGTGTTGAGCGTGGACAGGTTCTTTGTAAGCCAGGTTCAGTTACGCCGCATACCAAGTTTGAGGCAGAAGCTTATATTTTGACGAAAGACGAGGGTGGTCGTCACACACCATTCTTCAACAACTATCGTCCTCAGTTCTACTTCCGTACAACTGACGTGACAGGTGTTGTGACGTTGAAAGAAGGTACAGAGATGGTTATGCCAGGCGATAACGTGAATGTTGACGTTGAGCTTATCGTGCCAATCGCCATGGAAGAGAAGCTTCGCTTCGCTATCCGTGAAGGTGGCCGTACAGTCGGCGCCGGCGTTGTCTCTAAGATTGTAGAATAGTCT
>NZ_RBII01000002.1:387096-394596 GCF_003634015.1 Litorimonas taeanensis | reverse complement strand
AGTCGTAAGACGACGTATAGGGTCTGACGCCTGCCCGGTGCTGGAAGGTTAAAAGGAGGAGTGCAAGCTCCGAATTGAAGCCCCAGTAAACGGCGGCCGTAACTATAACGGTCCTAAGGTAGCGAAATTCCTTGTCGGGTAAGTTCCGACCTGCACGAATGGCGTAACGACTTCCCCACTGTCTCCAGCAGAGACTCAGTGAAATTGAATTCCTCGTGAAGATGCGAGGTACCCGCGGCTAGACGGAAAGACCCCATGAACCTTTACTACAGCTTCACAGTGGCATTAGTCATGATTTGTGTAGGATAGGCGGGAGACTTTGAACCGGCGGCGCCAGCTGTCGGGGAGTCGTCCTTGAAATACCGCCCTGATCCTGATTGATGTCTAACCGCGGACCGTTATCCGGTTCCGGGACCCTGTGTGGTGGGTAGTTTGACTGGGGCGGTCGCCTCCCAAAGAGTAACGGAGGCGCGCGAAGGTAGGCTCAGTCCGGTCGGAAATCGGACGTTGAGTGCAATGGCATAAGCCTGCCTGACTGCGAGATTGACAAATCGAGCAGAGACGAAAGTCGGTCATAGTGATCCGGTGGTCCCGCATGGAAGGGCCATCGCTCAACGGATAAAAGGTACTCTGGGGATAACAGGCTGATGACGCCCAAGAGTCCATATCGACGGCGTTGTTTGGCACCTCGATGTCGGCTCATCGCATCCTGGGGCTGGAGAAGGTCCCAAGGGTATGGCTGTTCGCCATTTAAAGCGGTACGTGAGCTGGGTTTAGAACGTCGTGAGACAGTTCGGTCCCTATCTACCGTGGGAGTAGGAGTTTTGAGAGGATCTGCCCTTAGTACGAGAGGACCGGGGTGGACATTCCTCTGGTGGAGCTGTTGTCACGCCAGTGGCATTGCAGCGTAGCTATGAATGGACAGGATAACCGCTGAAAGCATCTAAGCGGGAAACCCCCCTCAATACGAGAACTCCCTTGAGAGTCGTTGTAGACTACAACGTTGATAGGCTGGGTGTGGAAGCGTGGTAACACGTGGAGCTTACCAGTACTAATAACTCGATTGGCTTGATTCATTTCAGATTGTTTCTTGGCCAAGTTGTCGAATTGCTTGCAAATCGATGGCAAACAAGAAACGTATGGCGCTCATACGCGTGGACATACATGTTCACCGCATGTGACAGCTAGGCGATATCTTTACTATTTAATTTTGATGTGCATTGACCGGGTGGTTATTGCGCAACGTCCCCACCCGATCCCATTCCGAACTCGGTCGTTAAGCGTTGCAGCGCCGATGGTACTTTGTCTTAAGGCACGGGAGAGTAGGTCGCTGCCCGGTTTATACACATCAAAACATACCCTCCATAAACCAACAAAAACCCCGCTCGGTTCACTCCGGCGGGGTTTTTTGTGCTCAAATATTACAAATATAGAACAAGGCCAATAGAGGAGACAAATGCGGAGGGAGCTGGCGTATCCGGAGCGAGCGTCGTGATTCTTGTTTCTATATATAATGTTGTGATTCTTGCTTCTATATATTGGGTAGAACGAGCCGCTGATGCCTTGCGGGTTCTACCGTGTTGGCCATCAATTTAAGCCTCATATCTATAAAATAGCGTATCGACAGCTGCTAATTCGGCCTAAGTGGTGATTGAGAACGGCTAAGTAAAATTATTTTAAAAATAACTGCTAGTTTTGTAAAAAAGGTGTTGCATAAAAAAAAGTGTAGGCCTATATAGCGCTCCTCGGTGACGGGGCTGACGGAATAAAGTTAGCTAGCTACCGGGCGCTGCCCCTTTTGGAGGGGCATTTATTTTGGAAAAGGTTGAGAGACTTTTTTCGCTGTTTGACATCGTAAATATTGGGAAGAGAGACGCAGGCGGCGTTTAGCTGTGAGCGGACCTGGTAACAGGACGCACATTCTTTAAACGACTGTTGTTGACGTTTCTCTTTATGAAAATAATGAAATCGCTTGGATGACTTAGTCATTTGAGAGGTTTTCGTTATTTCTTTGAAACGCACAAACGCTGCGGTATTTATACCGCAACGTCAGTGAATAACGACACAGTCAGTTTATACTCTCAACCTGAGAGTTTGATTCTGGCTCAGAACGAACGCTGGCGGCGTGCTTAACACATTCAAGTCGAACGAGAAATTACCTTCGGGTAATGGACAGTGGCAGACGGGTGAGTAACGCGTGGCAACCTACCCTTCACTACGGGACAACAGTTGGAAACGACTGCTAATACCGTATACGTCCTCCGGGAGAAAGATTTATCGGTGATGGATGGGGCCGCGTTAGATTAGCTTGTTGGTGGGGTAATGGCCTACCAAGGCGACGATCTATAGCTGGTCTGAGAGGATGATCAGCCACACTGGGACTGAGACACGGCCCAGACTCCTACGGGAGGCAGCAGTGGGGAATATTGGACAATGGGCGCAAGCCTGATCCAGCAACGCCGCGTGAATGATGAAGGCCTTAGGGTTGTAAAATTCTTTCGCTAGGGAAGATAATGACTGTACCTAGTAAAGAAGCCCCGGCTAACTCCGTGCCAGCAGCCGCGGTAATACGGAGGGGGCTAGCGTTGTTCGGAATTACTGGGCGTAAAGCGTGCGTAGGCGGATTAATAAGTTAGATGTGAAATCCCAGGGCTCAACCCTGGAACTGCATTTAAAACTGTTAGTCTTGAGTTCTGGAGAGGTAAGTGGAATTCCTAGTGTAGAGGTGAAATTCGTAGATATTAGGAGGAACACCAGAGGCGAAGGCGGCTTACTGGACAGATACTGACGCTGAGGCACGAAAGTGTGGGGAGCAAACAGGATTAGATACCCTGGTAGTCCACACCGTAAACGATGAGAGCTAGTTGTCTGCAAGCATGCTTGTAGGTGACGCAGCTAACGCATTAAGCTCTCCGCCTGGGGAGTACGGTCGCAAGATTAAAACTCAAAGAAATTGACGGGGGCCCGCACAAGCGGTGGAGCATGTGGTTTAATTCGAAGCAACGCGCAGAACCTTACCTACCCTTGACATGCCGGTCGCGATTTCCAGAGATGGATTTCTTCAATTCGGTTGGACCGTGCACAGGTGCTGCATGGCTGTCGTCAGCTCGTGTCGTGAGATGTTGGGTTAAGTCCCGCAACGAGCGCAACCCTCATCTTTAGTTGCCAGCATTTAGTTGGGCACTCTAGAGAAACTGCCGGTGCTAAGCCGGAGGAAGGTGGGGATGACGTCAAGTCCTCATGGCCCTTACGGGTAGGGCTACACACGTGCTACAATGGCGCTGACAGAGGGTTAATCCCTAAAAGGCGTCTCAGTTCGGATTGTCTTCTGCAACTCGAAGACATGAAGTTGGAATCGCTAGTAATCGTGGATCAGCATGCCACGGTGAATACGTTCCCGGGCCTTGTACACACCGCCCGTCACACCATGGGAGTTGGTTCTACCCGAAGGTGGTGCGCTAACCTGCTTGCAGGAGGCAGCCAACCACGGTAGGGTCAGCGACTGGGGTGAAGTCGTAACAAGGTAGCCGTAGGGGAACCTGCGGCTGGATCACCTCCTTTCTAAGGAAGGTTTTGAAGGTCTTCTTTACGCATTTACTTCGGTAAGTGTTGTTTAACGCACCTTTTCAATCTTTTAGAAAATATTTAGGTCCATTGGCTCACGCCGCCCTCTCACGAGGTATAATGGATCATATAGCGGCCGAGCGCCGTCTTCGTTTCTCTTCCCTTTCGATAATTATCCGCAGTGCGCAAATATGTGCAGCACGCAGGGTAGTTATACTAATGAGATGGCTAGACATGCCTGTTTTCTGAACAAAGTGTTATAGAGGCCGGTAGCTCAGCTGGTTAGAGCGCACGCCTGATAAGCGTGAGGTCGGAAGTTCAAGTCTTCTTCGGCCTACCACTTTTTCAGTGACGTTTTACTTGCATCCCAAATGTTTGGGTTGATAAGGGGCTTTAGCTCAGTTGGTAGAGCATCTGCTTTGCAAGCAGAGGGTCAGCGGTTCGAATCCGCTAAGCTCCACCATCTCATTATACAAGTTTCTTTCGCTTAGCGTGCCTTTTGGCTTTGCTTTGTCGATTGGATATTTGACATCGTTTATGGAGGGCTCATCCGCCCAGAGGCTTAGATTTATCTAAGACTTTACGACAAGGATGGGCTTTTAAATAGTAAAGATATCGTCTAGCGGCTCATCGCGTAGGATATGTTCAATACACTAAAGTTGAACATGTTAGTCCTCGCGTATGAGCGCTAAACATTGAAGGTTGCGCGGCTCTACACTTCTGGTCGGGCCGACGTGACCATCTCAAGAATCTGAAGAATCAAGCGTTACAAGGGCGTTTAGTGGATGCCTTGGCGCGTAGAGGCTATGAAAGACGTGGTACGCTGCGAAAAGCTCGGACGAGGTGCGAACAACCTGTGACTCCGAGATCTCTGAATGGGGAAACCCACCTTTACAGACCCTGATAATTATCCTCAGTAATGAGGGTGGTTTATCAAGGTTTGTGTTAGGTATTAATAACTGAATACATAGGTTATTAAAGCAAACCCGGGGAACTGAAACATCTCAGTACCCGGAGGAAAGGACATCAACCGAGACTCCGTTAGTAGTGGCGAGCGAACGCGGATCAGGCCAGTGGCTATAATTAACTAATCTGAATGTGTTGGGAAACACAGCCATAGTGGGTGACAGCCCCGTAAGAGTGTTGTTGATTATAGTCCTAGAGTAGGGCGGGACACGTGAAATCCTGTCTGAACATGGGGGGACCATCCTCCAAGCCTAAGTACTCCTACGCGACCGATAGTGAACAAGTACCGTGAGGGAAAGGTGAAAAGCACCCCGACGAGGGGAGTGAAACAGTTCCTGAAACTGGACGTCTACAAGCTGTCGAAGCCTCCTTGCGGGGCGACGGCGTACCTTTTGTATAATGGGTCAGCGACTTGGTCTAACTAGCAAGCTTAAACCGATAGGTGTAGGCGTAGCGAAAGCGAGTGTTAATAGCGCGTCGAGTTAGTTGGATCAGACCCGAAACCAGGTGATCTAGTCATGTGCAGGTTGAAGGTGAGGTAACACTCACTGGAGGACCGAACCCACTTATGTTGAAAAATGAGGGGATGACGTGTGACTAGGGGTGAAAGGCCAATCAAACCTGGAGATAGCTGGTTCTCCGCGAAATCTATTTAGGTAGAGCGTCGAATGAATACCCTCGGGGGTAGAGCACTGGATGGGCTAGGGGGACTCACCGTCTTACCAAACCTAACCAAACTCCGAATACCGAGGAGTACTATTCGGCAGACACACTACGGGTGCTAAGGTCCGTAGTGGAAAGGGAAACAGCCCTGACCGCCGTCTAAGGTCCCTAAGTAATAACTAAGTGGTAAAGAATGTGAGAATGCTTAGACAACCAGGAGGTTGGCTTAGAAGCAGCCATCCTTTAAAGATAGCGTAACAGCTCACTGGTCAAGCGTTCCTGCGTCGAAAATGTACCGGGGCTTAAGTTATTCACCGAAGACGCGGATGCACATTTATGTGCGTGGTAGCGGAGCGTTCCGTAAGCCTGTGAAGGGGCCCTGTGAGGGGTCCTGGAGGTATCGGAAGTGAGAATGCTGACATGAGTAACGATAAAAGGGGTGAGAGACCCCTTCGCCGAAAGATCAAGGTTTCCTGCGCAATGCTAATCAGCGCAGGGTTAGCCGGCCCCTAAGGCAAGGCCGAAAGGCGTAGTCGATGGGAACTCAGTTTAATATTACTGGGCCATTGGGTAGTGACGGATGACGTGTATCGTATCCCCTTATTGGATTGGGGGTGCGGTGAAGTTGTCCCAGGAAATAGCTCCCATTTAAGACCGTACCCCAAACCGACACAGGTGATCAGGTAGAGCATACCAAGGCGCTTGAGAGAACTCTGCTGAAGGAACTCGGCAAATTACCTCCGTAACTTCGGGAGAAGGAGGCCCACCATGAAGGCAACTTTTTGGTGGGGGCACAGACCAGGGGGTGGCGACTGTTTATTAAAAACATAGGGCTCTGCGAAGTCGTAAGACGACGTATAGGGTCTGACGCCTGCCCGGTGCTGGAAGGTTAAAAGGAGGAGTGCAAGCTCCGAATTGAAGCCCCAGTAAACGGCGGCCGTAACTATAACGGTCCTAAGGTAGCGAAATTCCTTGTCGGGTAAGTTCCGACCTGCACGAATGGCGTAACGACTTCCCCACTGTCTCCAGCAGAGACTCAGTGAAATTGAATTCCTCGTGAAGATGCGAGGTACCCGCGGCTAGACGGAAAGACCCCATGAACCTTTACTACAGCTTCACAGTGGCATTAGTCATGATTTGTGTAGGATAGGCGGGAGACTTTGAACCGGCGGCGCCAGCTGTCGGGGAGTCGTCCTTGAAATACCGCCCTGATCCTGATTGATGTCTAACCGCGGACCGTTATCCGGTTCCGGGACCCTGTGTGGTGGGTAGTTTGACTGGGGCGGTCGCCTCCCAAAGAGTAACGGAGGCGCGCGAAGGTAGGCTCAGTCCGGTCGGAAATCGGACGTTGAGTGCAATGGCATAAGCCTGCCTGACTGCGAGATTGACAAATCGAGCAGAGACGAAAGTCGGTCATAGTGATCCGGTGGTCCCGCATGGAAGGGCCATCGCTCAACGGATAAAAGGTACTCTGGGGATAACAGGCTGATGACGCCCAAGAGTCCATATCGACGGCGTTGTTTGGCACCTCGATGTCGGCTCATCGCATCCTGGGGCTGGAGAAGGTCCCAAGGGTATGGCTGTTCGCCATTTAAAGCGGTACGTGAGCTGGGTTTAGAACGTCGTGAGACAGTTCGGTCCCTATCTACCGTGGGAGTAGGAGTTTTGAGAGGATCTGCCCTTAGTACGAGAGGACCGGGGTGGACATTCCTCTGGTGGAGCTGTTGTCACGCCAGTGGCATTGCAGCGTAGCTATGAATGGACAGGATAACCGCTGAAAGCATCTAAGCGGGAAACCCCCCTCAATACGAGAACTCCCTTGAGAGTCGTTGTAGACTACAACGTTGATAGGCTGGGTGTGGAAGCGTGGTAACACGTGGAGCTTACCAGTACTAATAACTCGATTGGCTTGATTCATTTCAGATTGTTTCTTGGCCAAGTTGTCGAATTGCTTGCAAATCGATGGCAAACAAGAAACGTATGGCGCTCATACGCGTGGACATACATGTTCACCGCATGTGACAGCTAGGCGATATCTTTACTATTTAATTTTGATGTGCATTGACCGGGTGGTTATTGCGCAACGTCCCCACCCGATCCCATTCCGAACTCGGTCGTTAAGCGTTGCAGCGCCGATGGTACTTTGTCTTAAGGCACGGGAGAGTAGGTCGCTGCCCGGTTTATACACATCAAAACATACCCTCCATAAACCAACAAAAACCCCGCTCGGTTCACTCCGGCGGGGTTTTTTGTGCTCAAATATTACAAATATAGAACAAGGCCAATAGAGGAGACAAATGCGGAGGA
>NZ_RBII01000002.1:343776-386999 GCF_003634015.1 Litorimonas taeanensis | reverse complement strand
ACCAACAAAAACCCCGCTCGGTTCACTCCGGCGGGGTTTTTTGTGCTCAAATATTACAAATATAGAACAAGGCCAATAGAGGAGACAAATGCGGAGGAAATGCGGAAGGGGTAAGTTAGGGGATGGCATAGGGTTAGCAATAAGGTTTGTCTTCCACATCGCATCACACTCTCTATCAGCGGCAATTCCGGAGCGCTTTGACGATAACTAATGCCGAAATATTAGTAATGAAGTCTCGTATATATTCTGTCGCTGTATAAAGGGAGCTCATACTTGAAATGAAGCGGACTCTATCGATCGAATGAGAATGGCCGTTACTGTCCTACAGGTTGAATATCAATAGTGATAGATGCTCTGATGTATTACGCCGCTTGGGTTCTATTAGCCATGCTGGCTGGCAAGAGGCCTGCTATAGCATCATGTAACGATTTATTGCTGACGGGTTTGGCAAGTACATGACTAACATTACTCTGCATCGCCACGTCATTGTCAGAGACCGTTTGTAAGAGAAGAAGTGGAATATCAATGTAGGCGGGATTTGATTTCATCCAAGATACAAAAGTTGCTTTATCGAATTCGAAAGTCCCGCTATTGATAATTATAACATGCAGTGTTTTTTGGTGCTCATAAACTTGTTTGATTATGTAAGCGGCGGATTCAAATGTGCGTGCGACAACGCAGCGACCTTGTAGATCAGAAATTTGCGTTTTCATCATTTGCCCACTTTGTGGATTTCCGTCTAGGAGCAATATATTAGCATTTTGAATTTGCGATATAAATTCTGTATTTTCGAAGGACCCTTGGGTATTGGCGAGTTGAAGGGGAAGGGTGATTGTAAAGACAGAGCCTGTATTGACCTCGCTTTCAACTTTGATCGTACCGTTCATATGCTGAATGATCTTTTGTACGATTGATAGGCCCAGACCCGAACCATCATGTGCCCTAGAATAGGATTGATCGACCTGACTGAAGGCCTTGAAGATTTTGGAGACTTTATCCTCTGGAATACCAATGCCTGTATCTTCAATTTGAATTGTAATGTCTGCACGCTCCATTTTGCAGCGGGCCATAACATTGACGATAACATGACCTTTGTCAGTGAACTTGATGGCATTGCCAATCAGATTGGTTAAAATTTGGCGCATGCGTCCTGCATCTCCAATATATTGATCTGGCATATTGGGGGATATATTCGTGATTAAATCCAATTCTTTATCCTTGGCACTAGAGAATAAGAGGCTAGTAATATCGCCAATAGCCTCCCGAAGCGAAAAGGGTTTTTCTTCGAGTTCTAATTCTCCAGAATCAATTTTAGAGAAATCTAGAACATCATTGATAATGCGCATCAAAGATTCACCAGAGGTCATGATAATGTCAACGAAATGAGCCGTATTGGCAGGCAAGTCCGCATTTTGAAGCAATTGCGCCATACCTAGGATGCCGTTCATAGGCGTCCGAATTTCATGGCTCATTGTGGCGAGAAATTGAGATTTGGCAATGTTCGCCGTTTCGGCCTCTATACGGGCTTTATTGATTTCAGTCTCACGGGCTTTAGAGTCAGTAATATCAATGCGGAGCCCAATATATGTACCGTCACTCAGGCGTCGATGAATGGCTCTAATCCATCCGCAGGCATCTTGATATTCAGATTCAATCGCAGTTTCATACCAAGCCATTCGGGCTTCGATCCAATCTTCTTTTGTCTTGGCAATGTCGGGATGTTCATTTGGGTTCTTAATGACAACGCCATAATGGTCATCAAAGCAGGCCGTAACAAAAGTTCGCAGATCTAACCCAGGAGACAAAATATCATTCAAGAATGGCATTTGATCACGGTAGATCTTATTGCTTGTCACGAATTTTTTATCTTTATCAAAGACCAAAACACCCGTCGGTGTATTTTCAATAATATGAGAAAGCAGGTTGGAAACCGCTAGGATTTCAGCGCTAGATGTATCCTTCAGAGACACGTAATCTTGTTTGTATTTTGTAATCTCTCTTTGTTTTTCTGTTATGGTGCGATCCATTTGTAAATCAAAATAGGAAATCGCAAACCCTGCCTGAATGACAGCTAAAGATACAAGACCGATAAGTGTCGCCAAATTAGTATGGCTGATGGCTAGATTCCAACTTTGTTCAGCGCTTGTGGGTAGAATTGTGAGTGCGCCCATGCCCGTAAAATGGAGGGAGCATACAGCTAAGACTAGAGATAACGCACCTAAAATGGCTCCTTTAGCGCGTTGTGAGCGATGTAAGATTTCAAATGCAATGACAGAGAAGATCATTGAGAGGGTAATAGAGGTCGCTACAATCCCTGTATCCCACTCTTTGATCCCTGCAATATTTATGCCTTTCATGCCCATATAATGCATGAGTGATATCCCAAGGCCTAATACTGTGGCCGCAGATAAGCGTAAAAGCGGACCTTTGGCTTCTGAACGTAAGGCAAAAGCCCCAAAGGACATGGCAAAGGCGATAACAAGGGATGCAAATGTCGGTACATAAGAAAATGTAAACCCAACACCCGGGTCATAGGCCATCATTGCAACGAAATGTGTCGCCCATACACCACTTCCAAAAACAAGCGCGACGGCTACAAGCCAAAGATATTTACGCTTGCCCGAACGGCTTTCTGTTCGTGTTGATAGAAAACTTGTTGTCAGACAGGCCGTTAAACATATGACAGCAGCCAATGCGACGAGCAGAAAATTATGCTCCGTCATTAGGCAGGTATAGACTTGATACATAGCTCATCCCAAAATCGTACAAAAGATATGGGGGGTAAAGTTTATCAAACCTTAAATAGGTGTACTAAAAAGATAGCGCAAACAGCAGTTTACAGGATATTTCACAAAAAATTATCAAAGGCAGTGTCATTCGACAAACTTATAACAAAGCCGGATAAAGGTGTTTTGACGGTACGGCATCAGTTGCCAATAAAGAGATGCCACAACGTACGTCAGAAAAACTGGGCCTTAGCGTAGAAGCGTCCCAAAAGAACGGTGCGTTTTGTGCTGCAAAAGCAAATATATGATCTCTCAAGCTCCAATCCTAAATGATTAATGAGGCTCTCACATAATAGTACTTTCCTTAGCCATATCTATGAACGCACGTAACCGCCGCGGCATATGCCGTTTGCTGAGGTAGTTGAGTGAGTAACGCGGGAAAGGGGTCAGGTGAGCGTTCAAGACATCTTTCATCTTTCCAGATTTTAGGAATGGGGCCGCAATTTCCTTGTAGACATAAGCCAGTCCAAGTCCTTGTTCTGCATAATGTAGAAGTGACCGCATATCATTTACGGCGATCCTTGGTTTAGGTTGTATTGTATAGACACCATCCGGCCCGTTAAAACTCCAAGGAGCGAGTTGGCCGCTACGACCAAACGCATAACAAAGCGTATCATGATTAATAATGTCTTGAGGATGCTTGGGCGTGCCTTTGCGGGTCAGATAATCCTGCGAAACAATAATCGACATTGTAAGTGCAGGCCCAACAGTAACTGCATGTGTATCCGGCTCCAAGAGTGTGTTTGAGCGGATTGCGGCATCAATTCCTGATGTCACTAGGTCCACTTTATTGTCATCATAAATAATCTCTACGTCGACGGTTGGATAGAGAGTGGCGAACTTCGCAATTAAGTTATCAAGGAAAAAGGGGCCGGCACTATAAGGGGCAGATAGTTTCAATGTGCCTGCAACTTCATCTTTTTGTACATCAATATCACTGAGAGCTTCTTCCAGTTCTTTAACGGCTGGGAGGCTGCGCGTGTAGAGCTGTTCTCCTACTTGGGTAAGTGCAACAGAGCGGGTCGAGCGCTCAAACAATTTAACCCCTATTCGATCTTCTAACCGTTGGACAGCCTCACTTACGGATGCTGGAGCTTGACGTAATTGTTTTGCGGCTGCCCGAAATCCCCCCATGCGCGCGACCTGAACAAAGATCCGAATATCTCCAAAATTATTCCGACTCATTGTTCGTTAAACCAATCACAGTGTATGGAAGTACGTTGTTTATTCTAACGATAACATCGGCTTAATGTCTCTACAAGCTGAAAACAAAAAGCATAACGAAACCAATTAAGACCAAATTACGGAGATTATCGATGACTGAATATGAGCAAATCGAAGCGACTATCAATACTTGGAACAGTGGACTCGACTCTGGCGATATTGAAGCCATGGTAAGTACGTGCCACCCGAATGTCATGACCGTGAACGAACATCAGCCTGTGACTGTTGGCTCTCAAGCCATCCGTGACAAATACACTCCACGCATAGCGGCTGCCGAAATCACTTCCGGCTTTGATATCGAAGAGCTTCAAGTCTTTGGAGATACTGCCATCGTTTCAGGACATTTTTATGGGACAATGAAAATGCACGATACTGGTGAGGTTCGCAGCCCTAAAGGGCGATTGGTTCTGGTCTATCAGCGCGATGATGCCGGCGCATGGAAGATGATCCTAGATATGGACAATAATGGGCCAGCCTAAACGACGCTGAATCCATGGCGAGTGCTTCGACTTTCTACAGGCTTAAGGCACTCGTCAAACTCGCAAATACATCCAGCCAAATATAATGGCTAGAAGTCAAACCGGAGAAACTTATGTCCAAACATATTGCCCACCACCCCCGCGACATTGCCGACTGCGTTAGCGCATATCTTCAAGAGGGAGATTTGGACGGCATCACATCAATGTTCCACCCGGACTGTAAAGTATTCTTCCCCCCAGATCAGCCACCTAGTTTAGGGATAGAGGGCGCACGTACGGCTTTTGCTGGATTCATGGACATTAGGCCAGAAATCAAGAGTGAGGTGTTCAGTGAAGTTATCATCGGAGACATCGCGCTAATTCGTGCGAATTGGAGTGTGGTGGCACCAGACGGGAACATCATGGCGGAAGGTCAATCTACAGAAGTTGCAAAGAGATTTGAAAGCGGCGGCTGGGGGTATCTGATTGACTGTCCGTATGGCCCACCAAATTTATAATAAAACGTGCATGTAGGCTTTGTCACGTCAACAGGACTGACCCTGGTTTCTCGTGCTTTTGAATTTTACAGCACATAGATGCCGTGCCAATTCCCATTCCTGATTGGCATGATATCTAAACTTTCGGAGTGTGTTTCTTGAAATGAGGTGGCGTCGGTTACTCAAGAGATAATACATCAGACCGTGAGCAGAGGGCCGCTTTTGCGCTTGATAGACGAATCTGAATTTCTGTGATTATCGTTCCCTGTATCGTATCGGAACGTGAGAACAGTCTGTGCGGTTACACTTTCGGCTTCCAACGCCCTCTTAGCGTTTCAACCCAAACACCTTAAGCGTTGCCTCGTACGAACCAGGTCTATTTGTTACAATTCGAGTTGTCCTCTGGCCTTGGCCTCTGTGGAATAAGCGGAGCGCTGTTTTTGTATTTCGACGTCATGAAAACTGAAATTGAAAGTAAATACATCCAAACGGCGTGCTTAGTGATGTCTAGATAGGAACGGGGCTGGGCGACAATTGATGATTTCTTTTGCTATGCCTAAATAGAGTGTCTGAAAACGGGCATTGCCGTGACAAGGTCAAAAATAGCGCTGAAAGCGTTACTGGAAAAGGCTTGTGCAATAGGAAAGTGAAGTTGGTTGCGGGGGTTCGATACCCACACAACTTACGTCAAGAATATGAAAAAGCTTTGGGAAGTCAAAAACTTGCCCAGCAGAGGCAAGTTAAGTTGGTTGCGGGGGTAGGATTTGAACCTACGACCTTCAGGTTATGAGCCTGACGAGCTACCGGGCTGCTCCACCCCGCGTTACCGAAGGCGTCATATAGGGCCCTGAATCCTTGTCTTCAAGTCCTAATTCAAGAACATAACGGTTTTTTTACAGCGGTCTTTGAAGGTTGAGAGAGAAAGACAGAGAGCAGGGGTTAGGGACTACGGGTTTGTACCTGTTTCAAATATGCCTCTGCATCGGGGATGCGACCAAAGGCAATTTTTCCGCCGGCATAATCCCCAGGGGGTTGCTCTTGGAGCCCAACAGTCAGGCAGTCAGACTGAAACCGAGAGTTGGTACTGTCGATTATATCGCTGAGTCGGCTGAGTCTTTCCTGCGCGTGCGTGTCGGCAGGTGTAGAAAAAATATCTTGGGACACGTTGCCGTGAGTCGAGAGACCTTGCAGCGTAATGTAGACAGATGATATTCGGCTCAGGCTGTGTTGCTTCATACATTTATCAAAGGCGGATAGCATATATCGCAGAACCGAGTGATCATCACGAATAGGAGAGAATTGGCTTTCGGCGCTATACCGATTTCTTTTCTGGTCTCGTAGCGAAACGGTCAAACGAGAGGATAAATACCCATCTTTCCGCATGCGCCGCGCGGCTTGGCAAGTCAGAAGCCTGAGGCAGTCTTGGGCGCGTTTAGGCGTTGTCCAATCTCCTGAGAGTTGGCGGCTATGTCCATACATCGCTCTCTTTGTTGGGGCTTTTTCGAGGTTATAACCGCGAAGCATCCACCAAATTCTTTCTCCTTCCACACTATGCCATAGGGCGCGGGCTTGTTTGTTGGATATATACCAAAGGTCGCTCATGGTGCGAATACCTGCTGACCCTAAGCGAGCTTCAATACCGCCAGCAATGCCAGGCACATCCCGAAGCGGGACGTTAAGTAAACGGCCAGGCAAATCACGAGGGTGAAGTATCTCAAAGCCATTTGGTTTATTCATTTCTGCAGCAATTTTAGCCAGCAAATTACTAGAGGACAGTCCGATAGATGGGGTTATATAGGGGCCGATGTCACGGCTTAATTGCTCGCGTATGGCCTGCGAAATTTCAATACAGACTTTATCCCGTAAGGCGCCGAAGTCACATTCCATTTCGTCAACGGACCACACTTTCTTGACGGGGATATGTTTTTCAATCGCAGCAATAATTTTATGATGCATAGTTACATAAACATCATGACGTGCCGATATAACGCGCAAATCGGGGCATAAAGCTTTTGCGTCTTTGACTTTCATACCGCGATGCAGTCCAAAAGCTTTGGCCAAATAACATTGCGCTATAAGTGCTGAGTGTTCTGACGGAAAGGCGCTGACAGCCGTCGGGAAACTGTGAAAGTCAGGGGAGAGTTGTTTTTCAACATTCGCGAAAAACGCATCGAAATCGATGTATAGAGTCGTAAGTTTTGTTGGTTTTTTCACCGCGTAATATCCTTTTATGCATAAGAACATAAAGTGAACATTTAGACGAGGTATATTCGATAATTTGATGGGGATAGTCTATCGCTGACGATTGAGTTACTTCTTTAACCCATGTTTCCTCAGCAGACCTCGAAATTGATGATAACTTAGCCCGAGATAATTCGCGGCTTTGCCTTGGTGGTGGTCTTGTGAGGAGAGGGCTTCGTCAATGAGTCGACGTTCAAAAGTCATCACGCGGTCATTAAATGTCGCATCAGTATTTGCAGGGCCTGTATTGCCTGAGACCGATTTGTCCTCAACTTTGTGGCTAGAGGTGGGGGTTAAAGCTTTAACCCATTCAGGGCCCTCAAACGGATCCAGATATAAGCGTTCAATGGGGTGGCTTAAGCTTTCATCTTGTAGGAAACTGTTTGCGACACTGCGCTCTATGACATTTTTAAGCTCTCTTACATTGCCTGGCCATGACAGACTTTCGAGTTGCGCCAAGACTTCGGGCGTAAAGCCTGGGAAGCTTTCGGCATTTAAACCGCCAGATGCTTTGCGGCCGAAATGCTCAGCCAATGGCGCAATATCGTCTGGACGTATGCGAAGTGGGGGAAGGTGAACGACATCAAAGGCTAGTCGGTCTAGTAAGTCTTCGCGGAATGTGCCTTTCGCAACGCATTCACGAAGATCAGTACCGCTTGCCGCGATGATGCGAACATCAACCTCTTGGACTTCAGTTTCGAGCCCTGCCTCAAAATGCCCATACTCAATGGCGCGCATCAGCTTCTCCTGAAGGCGCAAGGTCGTTTGTTCTATATTATCTAAAAAGAGCGTACCCTCATCGGCGAGATAAAAGCGGCCATTAGTGTCTTCTCGCCCATCTAAAAAGCTCTGACCGAATAATTCTTTATCGAGCATCTCATCTGTGAAGGCCGCGCAATTGACGCGAATGTAGCTTTGTTCCCATCGAGGGGAGAGGAAATGAAGTCGAGAGGCAATAAGCTCTTTGCCTGTTCCTCTTTCTCCCATGATTAAAACTGGGCGTTCGAGGGCGGCCGCATTGGAAACCTTATCCAGTAAGGCGTAGAAAATGGCCGACCGGCCTATTGGTTGTTGAGAGATAGCGCTCATAGGGGGCTATATGTGGCCAAATAGGCTAATTAATCAAGCTAAAATTTAGTCAAATATACTAATTTTAAGATGTGTGAAAATTCGAAAAAGTAAAAAATCTATATTTTTCAATAACTTAAAAAAAGTAGACAGTTCTGGTTCATCTAGCCATATTGAATTTGTCGGTGATACTTACTGACAACAACAAACCTCAAAATCGAGGTCAAACAGAAAGAGAGAGTAAAATGACCTTCCGTACTTTAGACATAGATACAGCCATTGAAACGCCTGACGTTACAGCCATGTCTTCATCACCAGCCCGCACGACACGTTCACGTCGCCATGCTTCAGTCATGAGCCGCCGTAGCTACGGTTGCCGCGTCGTCGGATTTGGATTTTAGGAAGGTATCAAGCACTATGAACGATTATCACTCAGACGATTACCGAAATCAGGGCGAAAGCTGGCAGCGCAAAGGCGCCCGCTTCGTCCGCTACCTAACAACCCGTAAGTCAGAAACTTGGTTCTTTTTTATCGCAGGCTTTGTTATCGCCTCGATTTTAAATTAACCTCTGCCTCACGGCTCACCCAACCCAACCCCACCAAAAAGTTTTAGGAGACGAAAATGGGAATTTTTTCACGCATGGGCGACATCATTAATTCAAACTTGAACGCGATGATTGATAAAGCCGAAGATCCAGAAAAAATCGCACGCCTTATCATCCAGGAGATGGAAGATACATTAATCGAAGTCCGTACTGATGCGGCCCGCAACATTGCAGAGCGTAAAGAGCTTTCACGTAAAGCCGAAGACTATGCGGCGCGCGCCAGTGAGTGGGAAGCCAAAGCAGAGCTTGCGCTTTCTAAGGACCGCGAAGACCTAGCCCGAGGAGCGCTGAGTGCCAAACAGCAAGCCGAAGCTATGTCAGA
This sequence comes from Litorimonas taeanensis, assembly GCF_003634015.1. Taxonomy (NCBI): domain Bacteria; kingdom Pseudomonadati; phylum Pseudomonadota; class Alphaproteobacteria; order Maricaulales; family Robiginitomaculaceae; genus Litorimonas; species Litorimonas taeanensis. The sequence goes on along the minus strand of NZ_RBII01000002.1, from coordinate 377,797 downwards.
GGTTGTAACGCGCGAAATTGGAATTTTAGACGAAGCCGTCGACAAAGCTGATGCAGACCTGTCAAAACTTCAAACAAAGCTTGATGAAGCCAAAGCCAAACATAAGGCGCTTATGATGCGCGGAAATGTTGCTCGCGGACAAATCAAGATGCGGACAGTGCTAAAGGATACAAAAGTAGAGGATGCTTTGGCCCGTTATAGCCGCATGGAGCGCAAGGTCGACGATCTAGAGGCCCAAGTGGAAAGCTTTGATCTTGGCGCAGGCCAAACTCTTGAAAGCCAATTTGCTGAACTCGAAGCGAATGAAGCCATCGAAGATGAGCTATCAGCTTTGAAAGCCCGGCTTGGTAGCAAGGGCGAAAAGAAAACATCGAAAAAAGCAGGCTAATAGCTTGCTGATAGGTCCGAGCGGACTATCCCCCTGCTCACCCTTCGAACTGGTGGCATCCCACCGCTCGGACCGCATAATATTTAATAAGAGAGAGAAACATAATGGAGGACGAATTGGCCTTGTTAATCCCTATCATTGCCCTGCTCATGCCAGTCTTTATCGTTTGGACAGTCATGCACTTCAAACATCAGGATAAAAAACTAAACCATATGAGCGGTGATGAGATCGCTGAACTGGAACAAATGTCCAAAGTCGCTGATATTCTTGACCAACGCGTTGCCGTTCTTGAGCGTATCCTAGACGATGAAGTCCCAGATTGGAGAGCAAAAAATGACTAAGAAAAAGTATAAGAATAAAACCCACCGTATGCTCAATGATATGTATTGGGACGGCTCTGATGACGGCCATGAATATACAGGGCCAAAACGGTTAAGCCGGAACAAAATTGACGGCGTCTTGGGCGGCGTCTGTGCCGGCTTCGGTGACTATGTCGGCCTTGATCATACAATTGTACGGGTATTATTCGTCTTGTCGGTTATCTTTTTGGGGCTGCCCTTCTTTGTTTACTTCCTGCTATGGATTTTCATTCCAAAGGATACGAGAGCGCCATATCGCCGTGAGTATAATCAAGCGCGACGTGCATACCGGGAATCACCGACAGCGCCAATTCGGACGACAACCTTTAAAGATGTGAAGTCAAAATATCGCTCTCTTGAGACACGGATGCAAGACCTAGAGCAGTCCATCACATCCAAAGAATGGAAGCTACGCCGCGACTTTCGCGACCTAGAATCCTAAATAATTGAATTGACCAAAGGAGGAAACGGTCATGATAAAATCAATCGTATTGCTCGGTGTCTTTGCCACGGGGTCAACATTGCCAGCCGTTCAGGAAATACAGCCAGTCAAAGAGGCAACTATAAATGTCTCTCAGTTTTCATTGAATTGGGGTGGTGAAGGTTTTGAGGCCAAGTTGACGCCGCAAACAGATTTTGCGCTGAAGCTGAAACTCACGGGCGATAAAATTATCACCCTTCAATTCTAAGGCTCTACCCCAAAGCGGCCACTTCCAATAATTTTATAAATAATGAAAAGAGAGAGCGATGAGTAATACAGCCAAGCGGGTTTTGTGTCTCACCACAGCGATAACACTAACGGCTTTAGCGCCACAGTCTATCGCCCAAGATATAGGTGCCCCCGAACTGCGTATTGAAAACTTTATTGGGACAATCCACTGGAAAAATTCAGAAGGCCCTGTGAAGATCATCGCGGAAAAAAAGACAAGAGATGTCAATTTTGACACTGCCAATAGCGGTCTTGTCATTAATGGCAATATAGACTCGATAGATGGCAGTGAGTGTAAAAGCTATCACGGGTCATATGATTTTGATTTTTTCGGAAGTAAGAAAAACAAAGGCACTTTGGGAGGGTATGAAAATTTAGAAGACTTCCCGATGCTAGAGATTGCGCTTCCCGCTAATACGCAGCTGATCATAAATAATGCTGTTATTTATTCCCAAGGCGCACCTGATATACATTCTGCGGATCTATCTTTGCAATATTGCGGTCAGATAAAGCTCGGTGATGTCAGTGGTGATATGGTTTTAGAAAATCGTGGCTCAACAGACGTCGTATTTGGGCGCGCTGGCCGTGTGGAGGCGAGTCTAAAAGGCTCTGGTGATATCAAGGGTAAAGACATTGGGGCCCTAATTCTGCGGGCGCGAGGTTCAGGAGATGTCGAATTTAAACAGGCGGATGATATAGACATCACTACGCGCGGCTCTGGCGATGTTGAAATTGATACGGTTCAGGGCTCAATTCTGGCCAGTTCCTCTGGGTCTGGTGATTTGGACTTTGATACAGTTTATGGGGCACTAGACTATTCTACATCGGGCTCGGGTGACCTCTCCATTGAGAATTTTAAAGGTGGCCCATCAAGCTATATTAAAGTGGAATCTCAAGGGAGTGGAGACGTGTCCATTGATGGAACCGAAGTGAGAGAAATCTTTGTGCGGGCCTCTGGTTCGAGTACTGTTAATATTGATGTGGATACAATTGATGCTGACGTGAAAGCGTCAGGTTCAACGGATGTATATCTTGGCGATGTCTCTGGGGTTCTCATTAGCAAAGAGTCGGGCTCCGCTGATATTCATATTGATTAGGAAAGTAATCGGTGATGTGACAGCTTTTCCCATAAAGAACGGGCAACAGGCAGCGGGTCACCGAAATATTCCGAGACCAACGCTTCGGCTAGAAGCGGAGCAAAGACAAAGCCCCGCGATCCAAGTCCAGTCAAAACATACTGATTTTGATTAATCTGACCAATAACAGGTAAGGTGTCTTGTGAGGTCACGCGAACACTGGCGCGGGAAGGGGTTTCAGACGCTGTGAAGTTCAAACCTAAATGTGTTTTGGCTTGCGCGATATTTTTTACATCATCTTCGACCTGAAGTCGGTATGGGTTATTACCTGATACCAGCCTATCATGCGTCGCCCCCAGTAGGACATCTTCTCCTGCGGGGATTGCGTAGCCGCCATAGCTGATGGCTTCATTTAGGGGCGATGCTCCTGTCACCCAAGTAATTTGTCCTCGTGAAAACCGCATGGGCCATTCTGGAATTAATTTCGCAATGCCATATCCCGCCGCAATAAATAGAGGAAAAGGTAACGCTTTGAGGGTTTTTATTTCACGCTTTTCTACGATTAAACCTGACAGAACCGCGTCTCTGTAGGACGCTGGGCAAATGACCTGAGCGCTGGGAAAGAACATGGCTTTATTGTCACGGCTTGTGAGGTGATTCTCTGGTAAGGGGGCCTGCGCTAATAATTTATGGTGGCGTTTAAGATCAGAATCTGATTTTGGGATATGAGTAATAGAGCGATGTAGGCAGGCCTCATGATAGGTTTTCAGGGCGTATAAATAGCTTCCCAAAAAGAAACGGCTTTCAGGCCTATCTTGTAAATCAAGGCGAGGTTTCACGAGCGCCGCCGCATTACCGCTCGCCGCAATATGGTCTGGATCAGATATGATATGGGGCTGTATGCCGCGCCGTCTAAAGGCTTGGGCTAGAGACAATCCGCCAATGCCAGTGCCGATAATAGTCGGTTGTACCGATTGAGTATAAGAGATGTTTTGGCCAGAGCGTTCCCCAAAAATAGCTTCAAGCCTATGACGTTTACGACCAAAACCTTCCTTACGCTCAACTGTAAATCCAGCCTCTGATAGTGCTTGGCGCACGGCCCCTGCGACAGTGAAAGTCGCTAGCTTCGCTCCATTTACGGATAAGGCCGCTAGCTTTTTCATAACAGCAGGGGACCACATGTCGGGGTTTTTGGCGGGGCTGAAACCGTCTAAAAACCAGGCATCTGCTTGCATTTGTAGGTCATCCAACCCTGACATAATGTCGTCATGGATAAGCGTGAGAGTGACTGTCCCGAAGTGTAAACGATGAAAACCACGAACACGTCCGGGCCATTGGGCTAGTAACTCATCTGCATAGGCTTTTAATTCTGGCCACGCCAAAAGAGCTCTGCGTAACTGCTCTGTATCAAAGGGAAATTTTTCAATAGAAACAAAATGTAAGTGGCCATTATGCGGCGCAGTTTTATCCCATAATTGCCGCGCGGCGAGAAAGTTCAAGCCAGAGCCGAAGCCCAATTCTCCAATAACAAATCGTTCCGTCTCTTGCCACGCCTCAGGTAGGCCACAGCCTCTTAAGAAAACAGCGCGTGTCTCGTCTAAGCCGCCATCTGTTGAAAAATAAATATCCCCAAATTCAGGGGCTGCAGGCGTGCCCGGACGGCTCCAGTCTAATGCCGCGGGAGGGCAAAGCGTAAGGGGGCGGGGCGCTGGCATTAAGACAAATTTTAGCTCAAGATGACTCTATGGAGATTATCGGCCCATAAGTTTCTGAAATAAAGATTGTTCCATATAGCCATCCGCTGGCAATCCCATTGAGCGTTGCCATGCGCGAATGGCTTTCCTTGTATTTGGCCCCACTTGTCCGTCAATGCCGCCCGTCGAAAAGCCAAGCTGAGTGAGGCGGGCCTGCATGGCCTTTTTATTATCAAATGAAAGCGGTTTATCTTCGCGTGGCCAAGGCGTTTGAAGAATGGCTTTCCCGTTAAGCGCTTCGCCCAAAACAGTAATGCCCATGGCATAGCTTGTAGAGTTGTTATATCTTTTAATAACGTCAAAGTTTTTGAACGTCAGAATTTTTGGGCCGCGATGCCCACCTGGCGCTATCATTTTTGCTTCTAAAAATCCGTCATCTGCAGTCCATCTCTCGCCGGTAATCGGCGCGACGCCAATAGCTATCCATTGATTGATAGTTTTTTTAGTGCCCTCTAATAAAGAATAGTCAAACCCTTGAGGGACACTTACCTCGGCCATCACGGGCTCATTTCTACGCCAGCCATGGCGCGCTAAATAATGCGCGGCGCTGCCAAGGGCATCGGCCCGATTATTCCAAAGGTCTTTATTGCCATCATTGTCAAAATCTACAGCATAATCACGAAAAGTCGTCGGGATGAACTGTGTCATACCCATAGCGCCAGCCCATGAACCTGTAAGTTGCTCAGGACGGACATCACCAGCGGACACTAGGTCCAAAACGGCGAAAAGCTGCTGTTCACCAAAGGCTGTTCGGCGCCCCTCAAATGCGAAAGTAGATAAGGCGCTGATTGTGTCATGGTTGCCCATGATACGGCCATAGCTTGTTTCGAGGCCCCAAATCGCCGTTAAAATATAACGGGGTACATTATAACGGCTCTCAACGGCATTAAAAATGGCGGTAGTGTCCGTAAGTCTCGCGCGGCCCGTATTCAAACGGTCCGTTGAGGCCGCGTTATCTACGTAAGACCAAACGGGTTTTGTAAATTCGGGTTGGTCGCGGTCACGATCAAGGGCTAATTCATTGATAACGGCGTCTTTTAATAAAGTCGTGACAAGTGCTCTGTCATAACCTTTGGCGATGGCGCGGTTGGTAAAATCAATTTTCCAAGCTTCGAATCGTTCCGTTTGACTTAGTTCCGTGAGTTGAGCCGCTTCGGAGACAGGTAAAGTTTGGGCTTCTGCCATTGGGGTCGCCGCACAGGCTGACGAAAGAAGCGCGATAGCGGATAATAAAGGGAGGGTAGATCTGATTTTCATAACTCACGCTACCAAAAAACTATGGTAACACATAGTAAATTAGGCGGTGAAGTGCAGATGGAGCCTTGAATAGGTTCAGAAACTAAGAAGCGCCCAGATTGGACTCTGAATCTCCTATGATAATGCAGTTTTGCGCGTTGACTTCATTGCGCGCCTTCCGTATATGCCCCCATTCGAGATTAACACGGCGCAGTTGCGCCCGCAGGAAAGATAGACCGATGAAAGTCCGTAGTTCACTGAAGTCCCTTAAAAATCGTCACCGCGATTGCCAAATCGTGCGTCGTAAGGGCCGTCTTTATGTTATCAATAAGACAGACCCACGTTTTAAGGCACGCCAAGGCTAAGCCTATTGTTAGTCAGCAATCTGACTTCACAAATATTTGCGTGATTTCGCGCATATGACATGTTTAACGCCTCTTGCCAGTTACTGCGGGAGGCGTCAGTGTATCTGGGTGATGAAACAATCCCTTCATAAGATTTGTGGTTCAGGCCTTGCCTTGTTTTGGGCGTCGTTAATGGGCGTGGCTCTGTTCCCTTCGATCTCCCAAGCGCAAGTGATTCCGCCGCAGGATCAGCAAGGTTTACCGCCGCCTGATATAGAGATTCCGGGTTTGGACCCTGACATCGAAAAAAAGCCCGAGCCAGAAACAGGCCCAGACCAAGAGACTGATCTTTCGGATGTGTTGCCGCCTGTTAAGCCTGACTACTCTCACCTCTCTGCCGAAGAAGAACGTACAGTCCGGTTAGATGCACTATTTAATCGGCTAGCATCGGCCGCTGATGAGAGCCAAGCCGAACTCATCGCCGAAGAAATTTGGGCGATTTGGCTTGATAGCGGATCGGCGTCCATCAATTTTGTTTTAAGACGGGGGTCGGCCGCTCAAAAACGCGGAGAATCTGACCTTGCGCGCCGAATGTATGATCAAACCCTCACACTTTCTCCGGATTATGCTGAAGGTTGGGCACGATCATCACGTTTGGCATTAGAAGAGAAAAACCTCTCTCGTTCTCTGACGGAGGCAGCGAAAGCCTTGGCTCTAGAACCTCGTCATTTCTATGCCCTTTGGACGATGGGAAATGTGTTTGAACAACTCGATAGAAATGAAGAGGCCCTTGAGGCTTATCGAGAAGCGCACCGCCTTCACCCGCAGCTTAAAGCCGTGAAAGATAGGCTCGCGGCCTTGGAAAGCGCCCTAAACGGGGATGTTCTGTAACTCTATTTACTCCGCCTGTGCGGGTTTAATCTCAGTTCCTTTACGGGCCAAATTTTCTAAATTGTCATCCAAAATATGCGCTGCATTAATGAGCGTTTGAACTGAGCTCTCATAAAAAGCGAGCGGCACAGAATCAAATGTGTCACTGGGGCGATGGTAGTGTGGATGGTCTTCAACCCCAAAATAACCAAAGGGGATAGAGACGGCATGAAAAGCTCCGTGATCCGATTGTAATGTCCAATCATTTGGCCCCTCTTCCGGGCGGTCATGACCAAAGGACAGCGTAAGGCCCGTATTCTTACCGGCTTTTTCCATAAGTGGTTTGAGCGCGGGTAAGTGATAGCTCCCAGCAAAATATAGTTCGTCCTGATTTTGGCTCACCATATCTAAGTTCAGATTGAAAGCGGGCCTATCCTTGAAATTATTATTGGCACTGACATAAGCCCGTGCGCCGCTGAGGCCTCTTTCTTCGGCGTCTAGCCATACAAAGGCTATATCATGTTGTGGCGGCTGTTTTTTAAAGCTCTCAGCTATGGCAAATAAAGCGGCGCTTCCTGATGCGTTATCATCGGCGCCATTATAGATATCGTCACCGCGTTGCCCCAAATGATCATAATGCGCGGTGATAATTAATATGGGCCCTTGATCCTTGTCATCTATGTCAATTAAGCCAATTAAATTCTCGCCGACTATATCCTCTTGAAACGCACCATCTCGACTGCGCGGAGTAAATGTGAAAACCTCGGCTGATGTTTCATCAAAGACCTTTAGTGTTTTAATTTCCGTTTTAAGATAAGCGCGAGCTTTGTTGCCGCCCTCTGTTCCTGTGGCGCGGCCTTGCATATCATCAGCAGAGAGTGTCTCGAAAACGCGCAAAGCTGTTTGCATATCGGCCTCTGGCGCGATGGGGGAACAGGCTGATAATGCGGCGAGGATGGGCAGAGCTAATATTTTTCTCATAGTTTAATCCGGCAAATTATTGGTGAAATAGATTTTGGCATTCTCGCCCATCACTTTACGTATAGTCAGTGCATCAAGCCCTTGTTCCAAGAGTTCATGCGTCAAAGCGGCCAGTTCCGATGTATCAAATGCTGTCGTGACAGACCCGTCAAAATCGGACCCGAGCGCCACAGCATCCGGGCCGAGTAAATTAACGGCATGAATAATCGCAGCGGCGATACCTTTGGGAGAAATATCACAAACCACACCGTTAAAATATCCTATCCCGATAATTCCACCGCGAGAGGCGATTTCTATCAGAATGTCGTCAGGCAAATTGCGGTTGGCCGTCTGCGGGCAATGGCTAATTGTGCCGCCATGAGAGATAAAAATAGGTCGATTTGTAATGGCGAGCGTATCGCGCACACTGGCAACAGAGGAGTGAGCAACATCGATCATTATGTTTTGCCGTTCCATTTCCTTTACGGCTGCTTTGCCAAATTCAGTCAGGCCAGATTGGCTTCGCCCGTGCATAGAGCCGCCCAACGCATTATCGAAAAAATGTTGTAAACCCATAGCGCGATAACCTTCGTTATAAAGGCGGCTGATGTTTTCAATTTTCCCTTCTAATGGATGCGCTCCTTCAGTAAGTAACAGACCTATGAGGACATCATCGGCTTGGTCTAGGTCGGATTTAGATTTGGCGATGACAAGCTTGTTTTCCTTATGGCTCGCTAATCTGTGCAGGCGCTGCGCTTGGAAAGCCGCACGTTCATAGATTGAACCCCATGTGCGAACAGGCCAAAGTTGTGCCTTGGCGAGTAAGGCAATGTCGTCAGGCGCACCAGCATCATTTTCGTCAAAATTTAGTCCACGCGGCGACTTAGTCACGGCGGAAAACACCTGAATGTTGACGCCGCCTTCGCGCAAACGCGGAAAATCAACTTGGCCGTAATTATTGCGTTTCTCAGGATTTCGGCGCCATAAGAGATTATCAGCATGTAAGTCTGTAATGAGCAGGCTGTCATGCAAAGTTTGGGCTGTTTCTGACACAGGGTAGGGGGCATGTGCTGTGACTTGATTCAAGTCTTTATCTACTTTGGGGACCAGAATAGCGAAAACATAAAAGCCGCCTATGATGACGCCCACTAAGATGAGCCATGCGCAAGATTTTAAAAATGTCTTCATCAACTACGCCATTTCAAAGTTTTCGCTTTCACGGGGTTGATGAAATCTTCCCCATTTCTACGAGATGTTGCCCAAGCTTTCTTCAAGGCAAAATACCATTTGGCTTGGGTGTCTGCATCCTCAACCAACATTAATCGAGGGTTATGACGCAACCCCATTTGTTGAAGGTCCACCATACGGGCATCTTGGCGTAGAAACTTTCGAGCGCCTAATTTTATCAAAGGTTTTAAGACTGAAAACACAGGGTGGTCTGAGAAGAAAATCTGACGGATTTCTGTGTGCGTGTTATCTATAGGTGTGACAGCCGTAAAAGATAATACTGTATATTTTCCGACTTTAATATGTTCGGTCCGAATGCCAGGAAGTTGAAAGGTGATTTCTGTTACGGGTTTGCCGCCTAATAATTTATAAGCAAAACTATTAGACGATGGACTATGAGCGACCATCGCAAAGCCAATATTCTTTGGCGCAAATTTTTTGGATTTTTCATGCATGGAGTGTTCAGAACGCCACCACCATTGACGATGAACATAGGGGCCGTGAGCGGGATCCATGAGCCCAATGACGGCATGGTCAACGTGACAATTCAATACCAGACTATCTGATAAGTTTGCGCGTCTATTTGCACATGGAAAGGGAGGGGGTTGCAGGTCAGGCTCACCTATGAATTTGGGGTCTTTGGCGATGTAAACCCACACTAACTCCCCTTCTTGCCGAATAGGAAAACGGCGAACGCGAATGCGCTCAATGGCCATATCCTGACCAGTGCATAGCGCTGGTATCTCTTTACAGAGTCCATTTTTGATGTCGAATCGCCAGCCATGATATGGACATTCCACAGTGTCATTTTTTATCTGACCCTCGGACAAAGGTGCCGCCCGATGGGGGCAAATATCACTTAAAGCAAATAAATCCCCGGCCTTATCGCGGCCAATCGTGATGGCTTCCCCCGCGATTTCAAACCGAACCATTTTGTCTTTTTTAATTTCGCGGGAAAGGCCAGCAAAATACCAAATGTCGAATACTAATTCTGATGTTGCAGTGGCCATAAGGTTTTATATCGGGGCTTAGTCGCCCTTACTAGTCGGGAGGTTAAGTTTATAAAGTATAGTTACCGCGCGTAAGAGAAAGACTAATCCTGCGCCTAAAGACAAGCTGAGAAGTTCAGAACCCCCTTGCGCTTTTGATATGACATAGGCTGCCGCGCCTGAGAACGCGGCCGTGGCATAGATGTCAGATTTCAATAACATGGGGGTTTCGTTACAAACAACATCGCGTAAGAGCCCCCCGGCGGTGGCCGTTATCGTACCCATTATCGTACAGATGACAAAGCCATAGCCTAGCGAATAGGCTTTTGAGGCGCCGACCACAGCAAAGAGAGCCAGCCCTGCTGAATCAAGCCAGCGCAAACTTTTAAATTTTGTCCAAAAACGTGGGGCTAAGAACGCGGCAAAGCCTGCTCCTGTAGCAATTAAAAGACTGATTTGGTCACTTAACCAAAACACAGGTTGGCCAAGTAATACGTCCCGTAAGGTCCCGCCGCCAATGGCTGGTAAAAGAGCGATGACAACAACACCAAAAATATCCATGCGTTGCCGAACGGCGATAAGCCCGCCAGAAACAGCAAATACAAAGACGCCAACCCAATCAAACAAATCCAAGAAATAAGCAGATGTCATTTAAAGTCTGTCCATGTGAATCAGGTCGAAAATGTTTTCGCGCGTTTGGCCCGCTTCACGAAGACCGTGTAAGCTTGTGTCCAGATTACGCTTAGATAGCTTTTCGCCCGTTTCAGCAAGAACCAATCCATGATGATGATATAGTGGTGTGGGCCAGCCCATCAGATTTTGGATAAGAACATGCAAAGCGGTTTCATGAAATAAGTCTGCCCCGCGTACAACATGACTTATGTTTTGGTGCCAATCATCATGCGGTCCCGCTATCATATAGCTACATCCAATATCTTTGCGAGCAAGAATGGGGTCTTCCCGTTGGGCGAGGCTCTCACGCGCATCATACACACCAGTGTATAGCGGCCCAGTTTCTTTGAACTTTGCCGCTTTGTTGAGGGTTCTAATCGCTTTGGAGAGGTTGAGGCGTATCGAAAATGGAAGCGTTGGTGCCTCAGTCGCGGCAGCAGACTGAAGGCGTGAGATAACTTGCTCATTATTCCAGTGAGCGGCAAAATTTTCTGGAGCGGGTTGGCTTCCATTCTTTATATCAGAGCGCGTGAGAGCGCAGGGATAGGCGAGGCCGCGTTCGAGAAGCTGCAAGACCACCTTGGCGTAATCCGGATAGTGCTGGCTTTGACGGCGCGCAGGGACGGGCCAATCAAAGCCTAACCAATCAAGGTCCGTAAACACCGCTTGGGTGTATTCTGGTTTGCACCGTGTGTGGTCTGTATCTTCAATCCGTAAGAGACAAACACCGCCCGCGCTTTGGGCATAGTGAAAGGCCTCATAGGCCGCTTTTGCGTGGCCTAGATGAAGATAGCCAGTAGGCGACGGCGCAAAGCGTGTGCGCATATACGCTATCGCCGCATCAAGCCGCCAAGAATGCCTCGAATAATTCGCCGCCCTTCTGTACGCATTATTTGCCGCCCTACGAGTTTAACTTCATGGAGGACATGGTCCGTTGCTGATTTTGTTTTACGACGAGATGTGGTTTTTCGGGTCGTGGTTTTTTTCTTTGGCGTCTTCTTTGCCTTGGTTTTCGCCGCTTCAACTTTTGCAGCGTCTTGCTCCATTTTCTTGGCTTTTGCCTCTAATTCTTCATAGGCACTTTCGCGGTCAATAGGTGTATCATATTGACCGAAGACAGGGCTGTTTTTAATTGTTGTTTTACGCTCAGCGGCTGTTGCTGGGCCAAGGCGGCTTGATGGCGGACGAATAAGCGTACGGCCGACAATGCCGGGCACGCCGTCTGCATCTAATAGACTCACCAAGGCCTCACCGACACCTAGGTCGGTAATAACATCTTCAGTCTTAAAGGATGGATTTTCGCGGAAAGAGCTGGCGGCCGCACGGACAGCCTTTTGCTCTTTTGGCGTATAGGCACGAAGCGCATGTTGAATGCGGTTACCTAATTGTCCCAAAACACTGTCAGGGATGTCCATAGGGTTTTGTGTTACAAAATAAATGCCAACGCCTTTAGAGCGAATAAGCCGGGCCACTTGTTCGATTTTATCGATGAGCGCTTTTGGAGCATCGTCAAAAAGAAGGTGCGCTTCATCAAAAAAGAAAACCATTTTCGGTTTATCAGGATTTCCGACTTCTGGCAGTTCTTCAAATAATTCTGATAAAAGCCAAAGAAGAAAGGTTGAATAAAGCGCTGGAGAATTAATGAGTTCATCCGCGGCTAATATAGAAACTATACCGCGTCCATTTTCATCTGTTTTCATTAAGTCTTCGAGTTTAAGAGCGGGTTCGCCAAAGAACTCTTCTGCACCAGCTCGCTCTAATCGTAATAAGCTTCGCTGAATTGCGGCGACAGATTGTGTGGTGACATTCCCGTATTCGCGGCTGATTTCGGCCCGATTATCTGAAAGAAAATTTAGAAGCGCGCGCAAGTCCTTTAAATCCAGCAAAAGCATAGATTCGTCATCAGCTAGCTCAAATGCGATAGTTAAAATACCTTCTTGAGTTTCGTTCAAACCCATTAGGCGCGCCAAAAGCGTTGGCCCCATTTCGGAAATCGTTGTGCGGACAGGGTGGCCTTGTTTACCGTATAAATCCCAAAAAATGGTTGGCATAGCAGAGTAGCTATAACCTTGGCCCAGCAGACCTGCATAATCATTGCCGATAAGGCCAATCTTGGTTGCCCGTGCGATTAATTTGTCATGGAGCTTATGCGTCTCTGAACCCGATTGCGAAACGCCAGATAAGTCCCCTTTTACATCTGCGGCAAAGACAGGAACGCCGGCTTTGGAAAACCCTTCTGTTAGGATTTGAAGCGTAACGGTTTTACCAGTGCCTGTGGCGCCTGCAATTAATCCATGGCGGTTGGCAAGTTTAAGTAAAAGATTTTGACGGTTACCTTCATCATCTGTACCGACAAAGATATGATCGTCTATTGAGCCTGACATTGCGAAAGCCTTATATATTTTTGGTTTAGAGTGTCGTGAGAAATTGTTATGTAATAGGGCATAAGAATGCAATATGGCATAGTCTAAAAGAGGGAAACTGCAAATGGCTGAATCTGAAAACCGCACAACCGACCCGGCTGTGCGAGCAAGCCTCCTGTTTATTGCGTTTATACTTGGAATTGCTGGGCTTTATGTAATTCGAGACCTTATCACCCCTTTTGCTTTGGCCGTGTTTATATGGCTTATCATTGATGCCTTTGCACGATGGATGGATAGGTTATCACCAAAATTTCCTTATTGGGTTGCTTTGATAATTGCGGTTTTGACCGTAGTGGCGGCTTTTATTGGTATAGGATTTATCATTGCCGATACGGCATCGGATATCGTGAAACAGGCCCCTTTATATGAAGCTAAACTTCAGATGATGTTTGAATGGGTCGGAGGTATTACTGGGCAAGAAAACCTTAGTGTCTCAACGTTAAATGATCGGTTTGGTTTGAGTGAAAAACTGCAGAGCGGCTTAGCGGGATTTGCAAGTTCTATCCAAGGTGTATTAGGGAATATCAGCTTTATCGCGATTTATGTGGCATTTCTCTTTGCTGCACAATCTAGCTTTCCCAAAAAAATGGATGACCTTTTCCCAGACCGTAGCCGCCGAGCACAGGCGCATAAAGTCGGAGAACGTATTCGTCATTCCATCGAAAAATATCTTGGTGTTCAAACCATCATCAGCCTGATGCAAACTGTTGTATCCTATATTGCGATGGTCGCCTTGGGTTTAGATAATGCCCTCTTTTGGGCATTGGTTATATTCATATTGAATTACATCCCCATCGTTGGGGGCCTCGCGGCCGTCGCCCTTCCTGTCATTTTTGCGGCCGTACAGTTTGATAGCGTGGGCCGTATCGGTATTCTGGCAGGAGCCTTATTCGGAGCGCAATTTATCATTGGCAATACAATACAGCCCAAAATGATGGGAGACAGCATGAACCTTTCAGCTTTGGTCGTCGTGTTGTCTCTTACTTTATGGGGAGCGTTGTGGGGCGGCGTTGGGGCCTTTCTGTCTGCGCCGTTAACGGTCATCATTATGATCGTCTTGGCACAATTCCCAACGACGCGTTGGATTGCAGTTTTACTGTCTGCCGATGGTCAGCCAGATTTAGACCCTTATGAGAAACAGGCGAAAAATGCTGTCCCGTCATTATAATTGAGGGCGGAGATTCTGTGATGCCACTGCGTTTCACAGAGGCGTGATGCGTTCGTCAATCGCCTATTCAGAAAAGGCTTGCTATAGATAAATTATGAAACATGCTGCTTTTTTATTTACTCTTGGACTCACCTTAAGCACCGCAATTGGTTTAGAGCTTGTGATTAGTTCTGGCGCCCAAGCCGCGACGGATGAAAGGGTACAGCAAAGTGTTGAGCAGCGGGATGCTCAACCGAAATTCGTTGTCGAGCTTTTCACCTCACAAGGTTGTTCATCCTGTCCACGGGCCAACCATTTTGTTTCCGAACTGGCGGCCAACCGTTCGGATGCACTCGTCTTGTCATATGGCGTAACATATTGGGATTATTTGGGATGGAAAGATAGCTTCGGTGACGCCGCTTTTACGGCGCGGCAAAACGAATATGGAAAGTCACTCGGTTCAAATAATTACACGCCGCAAATTGTTTTGAACGGCGCGGCCCATAGTCCGAATTATTCAGAGAGTGATGTTATTTCTATGCCGCTTTCAACCTCTAGGCCCAAAGCGAATATTCGTTTGGATAAAGGCGGCGATGTTGTAATTTCTGCAAACCTTCCTGCAGACTATAATTTGTCTCTTGTTCGGTATCAGCCAGGCACGCAAAAAGTGGCCGTCAAACGCGGCGAGAATTCAGGGCGCGTGTTAGAAATTGAAAATGTTGTTATGGGGCTCGATACACCAAATTGGGGCGGCGATGATCTACGTTTGCCTTCTAAGCTCGAAGCTGGACAGGCCTACGCCGCTTTGTTTCATGCTCCTGATTCCAGTAAAATAATTACAGCCGCTATTCTTAAACCATAGCTACCCTTAAAAAGGGAACGGACCTAAGCGGGGCTGAAGCGCAAAGGTCCGTCAGGGTTTGTTTAATATGGCTCATCCAAACCCGGGGAAGGGATGCGTCAGTTGCTGTCCCTAAAATATTCGGGGGGCTGGGGGGCCAAAAGAAAAACCGAATTTTCTAAGAACACCAACTGACAATTTCAAACTGCGCTTTCACTATGGTCGAAGCGAGACCAAATTATGTCTAATTTATGGCAAAACCTTACACTTCGGACAGGCGGGCATTAAGGCTTCAACACGATTGGGTATGTGCAATGCAACTTGCCCAAACTGAGGAAGCCTCTTAGGTTAGGGAAATGTCGAATATTGTCCCGATTAAAAAGTCCCGGAAAAAACAGCCAAGCCAAGTCGCCTTTGATAGGCGAGAGTTAGGATTGATTTTAAATATTTATGGACAGATGGTTTCCAAAGGAGATTGGAAAGATTACGCCATCGATTTTTTACAGGATAAGGCTGTTTTCTCAATTTATCGCAAGGCAACAGAACACGCTCTATATCGCGTCGAAAAAAAGCCTGAGTTAAAGAATAAACAGGGCCAATTTGCGGTGGTTGCGCCGGGGGGCCTCATATTGAAGCGTGGTCACGATCTCGCGACTGTTTTGCGAGTCTTTGACAAGCAGCGTTTCCAGTCCGTCTAAAGCCAAATAAAAAAGCCCGCTACGAGAGCGAGCTTTTTTGTTAAATGATGAACGTCGACTTATGCTGTCGAGGCTTCCTTGTTTGACAGGAATATACGTTCGACCAAAGTTCTAACGATGGCCATGACAGATGCGGCTGCAAAGACCGCGCCTAGACTTGTTAAAATTGCCGTCAAATAGTCCCCGATGCCGACAATGCTAGCTAACGCGCTAGCGCCGCCTGCCATCAAAAATATAGCCGCTATAATAACGCCACGACGATGGTTGTGATCCAAGAAAAATCCTGAAAGCAGTCCCAATATTGCCAATATCATAGCGTCATGTCCCGCAAGATTGATGAACGCTAAAATAATGGCGGCCGCAGCGCTGACGGCCCATATGATTTTTGCAAGTGACATAGTTTTTCTCCCCTGATGTCGCAAAATGCGAAAAGATTGCGCGCTCTTTGGCCCGTCAATCCATTAACGATTTGTCATGAAACTGTTGTAAAATCAAGTTTTTATGAGGAGAGCTGAAATTTGACTGTTCTATAGCCATAAAAAAACCCGCCAGTGAGGCGGGTTCGAACTCTTATTTATGTAAATTACTCACGGCCAAAAAGGCTGAGAAGGATTTGGAACATGTTAACAAAAGCTAGGAGCAAAGAGGCTGCGCCATAAGCTGAGAGCTTGTCCATCATGACGGCATCACCAGAGCTACCGTAGTAAAT
Organism: Litorimonas taeanensis; assembly: GCF_003634015.1. Taxonomy (NCBI): domain Bacteria; kingdom Pseudomonadati; phylum Pseudomonadota; class Alphaproteobacteria; order Maricaulales; family Robiginitomaculaceae; genus Litorimonas; species Litorimonas taeanensis. The sequence continues at coordinate 361,395 of NZ_RBII01000002.1, read as the reverse complement.
GCGTTTTAGCATTTGTGTTTCCCATGCCGTAATGATGGCAATGGCGGCGAGGGCTACAATATTGATGATTACATCAAGAGGCCCTGTTGGACGTAGAGAGGGGAAAAAGGCCCCCAAGAGGCTGATAGCAACATAACCGATAAAGGCTGCTGCCGCATATTTGACAAATGTCCCTAAGTTACGCTGTGTCGTATATCCAAAAAGACTAAGAGCGCCGAACATGGCTACGGTCATGAAAAAGACTTTAGCCAGAACTACGCCAGGGAATGCGATTGTAATAGCGGACATAAATAGGCCTAGGAACGCCGCAAAGCCAAAGAGGAACGCTAAGACGCCGCCTTTGCTCATGGATTGCAATTTAGCACCCACAGCGCCGAACAAAACAGGGATAGCAATAACAAAACCAAGTAGCGCAAAGGGGCTACGGAAAATGCCGCTTTGTGCAACATAAGGCGCACTAATATAAGCAACAGCGGCAGTTACCAACATGGCCAGAGCCATATAGCGATATGTACCGAGCATAAAGCTCTTAAGGCCGACATCGGTTTGGGCACCTACGCCGACGGACGAGTTAAAATCATTCATTAAACGCTCCTTTATTCACGTTATGGCAAGACATATCGAATTGTCTTGCGGCTTACAGTCTATATAAGCTATTTTTATCAGAATTCAAAGCGAAGCCTGATGAATAATAGCCGTAAGACCGCAAAACGAATGTCATATGGTGGATTCAGCAGGGCGCAAAACTCGCGTGATCTTTGATAGTCGCTTTTGAGCCCTTCAGCACAGAATTGGCGCGGGATCAAAATACGACGCCTGCGGTTTCCAATTTAGTTTACAATGATAATGCCATGATATTATTTGCCGCCATCAAAATGCAACCTCGCACGGTTACGGCTCTAACCCGTATTCAAAAAGGCGTTTCTGGGGCTAGGTGGTCGGCAGCAGAGAAGCTACACATCACGACAGGATTTTTCAGTGAGGTTGATGATGACCGCGCTGAAATTCTAGACGATGAACTTGCGAAGCTGCGAATGTGTGGTTTTGAACTTTCAATTAAAGGGGTAGGACATTTTGGTTCTGCAGAGCCTCATTCAATATGGGCGGGTGTGCAGCCTCACCCATCGTTGACCCGTATCCATGAACATTGCAAAACGGCCGCACGCCGTGCAGGTATTGTCATGGAGAAAAGAAAATATGTGCCACATGTTACGCTTGCTTATTTGAAGAAAGGCGCGCCCTTGGACCGTATTATTAAATTTGAACAAAGGTTAGCGGCTTTCGAAGCAGGCCCTTTTTTTGTTGATGAATTTCAACTCTATTCAAGTTGGCGCAAAATTAACGGACCTAATATTTACCGACTAGAGGCCAGCTATCCTTTATTAGGAGTCTAGTTACATCCGGCCTGTTTCAAACCCCATTAAGTTCACTAGGTGCACAATGACCATGAAGCCTGTGGCAATACTCCCTAAGCAAATAATCATCCAAGGGGCTCTGTGGGGTTTGATACTGGGTTTTTCAGCGAAATGATTTCGCAAAGCGATAATCGCTAAGCCCGCTAAAAAAATCAGGGCAATAATTGTAAGGGTAAGGTCTGATGACCGTGACATGGCTTTACTCCGTAACCATTGGAGACTTTATAGACGCGTCTGCGGGGCAGCAAAATATTTGATTTTGTTTCGTTTGCGACGCGCTAACACCATGCGTGGTTTTATGCCAGTGAAAAGGTTTGGTTTTCAGCTCTACCAAGGCCCTCAGTGTCGGCCAAAAAAGTAAAAGCCAATAGAGGGGCATAAGAAAGGCTTTCCATAAATGAGTGGTCTTTCCAGCGCGATAAGCCCCTAGCATACCAATTAGAATGCCGGCGACGAGGCTGGTGCCGAGGGCGAGGAAATGAATTTTTGAAAAAGGGAGTGACCAGCCCATATGCCAATGACAAATGGCATAAATGATGCCGCCGCAAACAATAGGCGTGAAGATAAAGGCGGATAAGAACACATAAGCGATGGTAAACTGCAAGGATAAAAATCGCATGACCCCGAAGATGTTTCTTGGTTTCCAAGGTGAATGCATGTGCGCGAGCCATGTCTGCATATACCCTTTCATCCACCGCGCTCGTTGATTATGCCACGCTTTTAACGTCGTGACAGCCTCTTCATCTGTGGGCGGCAGGATATATCCAATTTTATAGCCCAGTGCTGCGAGGCGGAAACTTAGATCTGCATCTTCTGTCACATTGTGAATGTCCCACCCCCCACATTTTTCAAGCGGCCCTCGCCGCATGTGATTAGACGTTCCACCAAGCGGAAGCGGTATGCCCATTCGAGAAAGAAATGGAATCCAAACATGAAATAGTGCGGCATATTCAAGTGTGAACTGCGCCGAGAGCCAAGACGCATCCGCATTATAGTAATCGAGTGGCGCCTGTAGCGCCGCCCATTCTGGATGTTCGCCAAAGGATTGCAACGCTGCTTTTAACTGAGAGGGGTGAGGCTGATCTTCTGCGTCGTAAATCGTAATATATTCTCCTGTGCTGTATTGCATGGCATAGTTTAATGCGCGGGGTTTGGTTTGCGGATATCCTGCGGGCACGACAACAAGTTGAAAGGGCGGGCGTAAACACCGTTTAACAGCTTCAACTGTATCAGGGTCTACGGCTTCACATATGATGAAAATTTCAAGCTGCGATAGAGGGTAATCTAACGCGGCTAAATTGTTCATCAAAGATTCCACCATATTGGCTTCATGAAATATGGGGACGAGGACAGAATATTTCGGATAGTTTTGAGGGGATTCATAGCGCCGGCTTTTGGGTTTCTGATTAATGGCCGCCGCAATACGCAGCATTGCAACGGCAAGACTTATCCAAGCAATAAGGCTTGAGAGCTTTAACAGAAAGGCCAAGGGGTTGAGAAAAAGTCCTATGCCAAGTGCGGCTACCCCAAGCCAGAATAAGATTTTAAAAAGAAGTGAAGCTTTGTGGTTGGCGCGCCGAACCCCAGATGTGTCAGTCAGGAACCCTGGATGATAGGCCTTATCGAGGCTGTCCTCATTCTTAAGCACCGATTGACCCCATTCAATTTAACGCTGTTTTATAAAATAGGATTACTTTAAATATATAAAGAAGGATTTAATTCACATTATAGGACAATTTATTTGCGGCCCATTGCGCGGCCTCTCTTACTACGGGGTCAGTGTGATCCAGATAGGGGGTCGCAGAGACAGTTAGGCGGGCATCGCCGCTGTTCCCAATGGCATATAGGACATTGCGTAAGAATCGCAGCCAACCAATCCGTTTGATGGGAGAGCCCGCAAATTTCCTTCGAAACTCGGTTTCGCCCAATTGTGCGAGGTCAGCCAGTTGGGGCGCCATTAAATCTTCTCGCGCTGCTAATTTGGTTTCTTGCCCTAGAACAGCAAATTTATTCCAAGGGCAAGCCGCCAAGCAGTCATCACATCCATAAATGCGATTCCCCATTCTCTCTCTGAGAGCTTCGTCGATGGCGCCAGCATGCTCAATCGTCAGATAAGAAATGCAAAGTCTCGCATCGAGCTGATAAGGGGCTGGGAAGGCGTCCGTTGGACAAATATCCAAACAGGCGCGACACGAGCCACAATGATCTATTTCCGTGGGGGTCGGCGTTAATTCTGCCGCGCTTAAAATCGTGCCCAAAAATAGCCATGAGCCATAATTACGGCTGACTAAGTTTGTATGCTTGCCTTGCCAGCCTAAACCAGAGGCTTCTGCGATAGGTTTTTCCATTAAAGGGGCAGTATCGACGAAAATTTTCACATCGGCCTGTGTGTCTCGTGCAATCAATCCGGCAATTTCTTTTAGGCGGCCTTTCATGACGTCATGATAATCTCGGCCGCGTGCATACACCGAAATAGTGGCGCGATCTGCTAAATCAAGCGTAAGGAGTGGATCTATATCAGGGCCGTAATTCATACCAAAAACGATGGCAGATTTTGCCTCGGGCCATAGTGACTGTGGATGTGCGCGCCGCTGCGCTGTTTCTTCCATCCATGTCATAGAGCCATGACGTTTTTTTTCGATGAAATCATTCAATCGATGTCCAGCCATATGGCCGAATTGAGAGAGGTCTAAAATATATGGTTCAGTAAACCCCAGTTTAAGGGCCCGTTTATGCCAATGGGGATGTTGTGAGGATGTGGGGCGATGGACCATTTAGGTTAAGGTTGCACTAAGGTGAGCCGTTTATCGGCTAGTCGTGTGCGTTCATCAATTAATACGAAAAACTCGAGGTCTATTTTATCGATGACTGCAGTGTATTCGTTGTCTATTAAGTTTGACTGATGTGCCACCACAGTTGCCTGTTGGTTGGCATAAATTTTTTGTTCGACGTCTAAAGATTCATCGAATGTTTGAAGGGCTTTAGTAACGCGTTTTATCAGCTCTTGATCACTTTTGCGCGCGCTCTGAGACTGGCTGGCTATTTTTAGAGTTTCTAGTGTTTTCAAGGTATTGTTCCGGCTTAGCTGTATGAGGGAGGGGACCTCTTCAATCGTTTGTTTCATTTCTTTGGCAAACTCATGACGCTGCTCGAGACTTTGAAATTCAATCATATCTCGCCTGGACCACTCTAGCTCTTTAAGGGCGAAATGATTGCCTTTTTTGAAAATCTGTTGAATTTGATAGTTGGGGTGATCCTTGGGGATCGCAGCCAGATATGCGTCAATTTGTTTGTTTTCTGCGACAATTAGGGCCTGATTGGCTTCGATTTGTTTCTCGATAAAGGTTTGGGATGCGGCTTCATACTTCCCTTGCTCGATAAGTTCTATCGCCGGTAAAAAATTAGAGCCTTCACGAATATTGACTAAGAGATCAGGAATGTCGTTATATTTTTGCAAGGCGGCCACATAATAGGCCTTGTCTTGGCGATTAAAGAGGGTGCGGTCTACATCCCATTGTTGAGGCGGGGCTAATTGATCGAATAGAGCGGTACCGCGACTTAGAATGGCCTCGCGTTCCGCATTATAGTGAGAAAAAGCGCGTTTAACGGCGTCTAAGTCTTCATAATCAATACTATAAAGGATTGATATTGAGCCCGTATTGTAAACGGAAAGTATTTGCGTATAGGCCTGTAAATATTGTTGATGCCAAGCCAACATGTCATTGAGTGAATTAATTTGAGAGGTCTGCCGTGCATGAGCATGCGGTTCCGTTCCCATGTTAATGCCACCAGAGAAAATGAGAGAGGCTGTTAGGCTTGCAAATATAATTTTTTGGAAAGTCAATCGTGGCATGATTTCTCCTTTGGCGGAAACATAATGAAATGATGCCTTAACTCAAGACTGGGATGTTAAATATTAAAAATCCAAATCGGTGTAATGCCTTGGCGCTCTGAACCCTGGAATGCGGTCCATAAGCAGGGGGCGCATTGAAGGGCGAGACTTAACTTTTTGGTACCATTCTTTCAATGTGGGCCAGTCGCGCCAATTAATTTCACCGAGGAAATCGAGGCAAGATATATGAGCGGCTGCCGCAATATCAGCAAGACTGAAATATCGCCCTGCGAGCCAATCTCTGCGTTCAAGAAGCCAGCAAAAATACCCTAAATGATGAGCAAGCGTTTCTCGGCCCTCTCTAAGAATTGCAGGGTCAGCCGCGCCAGCGCCTGCAATAGACTTTTCAACTTTCTCATGAAGAATAAGGGCATCAACTTCTTGGGCAAATTTATGATCAAACCAGTCGGCTAATCTACGGGCTTCTGCGCGTTCAACAATATCTTCTGCGAGTAAGGGATGACGGGTCGACCCATCATTTGCATATTCGCAAATCGCTCGCGCGCCTGTTATAATGATTTCACCAGAAGGTATAACATCAACCAATGTAGGGGGAACGCCCTCAGGCGTGATGTCTTCAAATTTTTTCCAATCCCCTTGATCTAACTGCCAAGGGTTAATCGGACTTTCAGTGACTTTCAGCTTTTTTTCGGCCAAGGTTATACGGGCCTGACGGCTCGCGGGGTGCAGGGCGAAATGATAAAGCGTACGCATAACGACTAGTTAATCAAGAGAGTAGTAACGAAGCCTTAACGATACTGTAAATCCTGATAGATTTAGTATTTTATAATGCCGTTAAAGATTGGCTCAGACTATGTCGTCTTGTGCCTCTTCATCCGTGAAAAATCTACGATTCCCATGGCTGTGGGAACAGCCGGCTGGGTGCGGGTGAATCAAAATGTCCGCAGCTTGAAAGTCGCCCATAAGACGCCTCTCCGCATTGATGATAATGTCGTGGGCTTCGGATAATGAGAGCGTTTCATCCATATCGAGCCGCATTTGTATATGTATATGTGGGCCTGATGCGCGAGTTCTTAGTTCCGTTACGGCGCGAACTCGTGGGTCAGCCATGGCAAGGCGAATTATCAACGCGCGTTCTTCGGAGCCTAATTCCATATCCATAAGCTGGGCCCACGCTAAACGGCCAACACGATACGCTGTGAATAGAAGCCATATTGCCATGATTGTCCCGACCGCCGCATCGGCCCAGATAAAGGGGGTAAAGCTCGAAATGACGAGGCCTAAAATAACAAATATATTGGCAAATAAATCTGCGAGATAGTGCGCCCGATCCCCGCGAACAGCGATAGAGCCAGTAGCACGGATAGCCCAACTTTGCGCGATTATCAGCCAAATTGTGATGATAATAAAGACGCCCATAGCCAGAATCGCTAAGGCAGAGTTAGAGATATGTTGGTGCCCATCAATGCGTTCGATAACTTCTTCAAAGAGATGAAATGCAGCAAATATAATGAGGCAAACCTGAAAGACGGCAGAAAAACTCTCAGCCTTTCCGCGTCCAAATCGATATTGCCCATCAGGTTTTTTGGCTGCGTAGCGGACGGCGATAAAGCTGGAGACCGCGCCGAACATATCCAATCCAGAATGAACCAATGAGGATAAAACCCCAATAGAATGCGTGCCTTGCCATAGGAAAATTTTACTGACCGTAAGGGTGAGGCCAACGATGACTGCTAAGGCAGTGATGCGGCGCGTAATGCGCGAGGCGCTCTCAGGCGGTAACCGTCCTGGCAAGCCACGACGGTCAGGCTTATCAAAGCGTGTGTCTTCTGTAGAAGAAAAACTATCGGGTGCAGCACTCATAAGTGGGCTGTTATAGCATAACTTTTACAGGGGCGACAATTTTGTCAGCATTCTCCCGAGATTCATAGAATTTCACCTCAGAAGACCCAAATTGCGCTCTGGTATTGCTAAACCTTATTGTTTAACAGAAACAAAATTTATAAATCTGGACTATTTCTATGTATTCAAAGCAATTTTCACTCGCGGCTTTGGCCTCGATTAGTTTCATCATGGCAGGGTGTGGTGAAGAAAAGGTAGCGAGCGAAGAAAACGTCGCCGCTGAGCAGGTGTCAGTTTTCTCGAGTGACGGTATTCCTCACGCGCAGCTTCCCGACACGGTCGTTCCGCAAAATTACGAAATTGATATGGTCATGGACCCAGATACCGATGGGTTTACAGGCACGGTAAAAATTGTCGTTGACAATAAGGAAGCTACGAAAAAAATCTGGATGCACGGGAAACATATGACAGTCTCTCGCGCCGTAGCAAAATTAGATGATGGCACAGAAATGCCGCTCACATTCACAGAGCTTTCTGCAGAAGCCGCGCCTTCAGGGGTTGCTTATTTGACTTCGGAAGACACTCTGCCTAAAGGCAAGCTAACGCTTATTTTGGATTATGCGACCCCCTATAACCAATCCCTAAATTCGGCTTACCAAGTAAAGCGCGGCGGCGAAGGCTATATAATCACACAGTTTGAACCTTTGGGCGCGCGTGAGGCTTTTCCAAGTTTTGACGAACCTAAATATAAGGTGCCTTTTACACTCTCTATCACAGCTCCAGATTCTGATTTCGTTTACGCGAATACACCTGAGATCAAACGGACAGAATTAGACAATGGTTGGATCCGGCATGATTTTGCCAAAACTCGACCCTTACCAACCTATTTGGTCGCTTTTGGCGCGGGTCCATGGGACGTGGTTGATTTCGGAATGTTGCCCAAAAATGATATTCGGCAGACAGATCTGCAGCTTCGAGGTTTGGCCGCCAAAGGGGAGGGCGAAAACCTTACTTATGCTTTGGAAAATACGAATGGCATTCTAAGCGCGTTAGAAGGGTATTTTGGGACGCCATACCCTTACGAGAAACTCGATATTATTGCGGCGCCTGATTATGCTTTTGGTGCGATGGAAAACCCCGGGGCGATTGTGTATCGTGAGTCACTACTTCTCTTGGGGGATAACCCGCCTCTTTCACAAAAGCGATCTTACGCTGGTGTGCATTCGCATGAGCTCGCCCATCAATGGTTTGGTAATTTGGTCACGCCTGTATGGTGGGAAGATATTTGGTTGAACGAAGCCTTTGCCACATGGGCAGGGAATAAAGGGACTTCTCTTTGGAATCCTGAAGGCAACTTTGATCGAAACACGCTCAATTCAGCATTAGGAGCGATGAATATCGATACGCTTTCAACGACGCGTAAAGTCCGCGAGCCTTTGGAGCGTTCCGAAAATGTCATGGACCAGTTTGACGGCATTACTTACCGAAAAGGCGGCGGAGTTTTATCGATGTTCGAGAGCTATGTCGGCGAAGAGAAGTTCCGCGATGGGGTTCGCCTTCATATGAAAACATATGCTGATGGTGTTGCAACAGGGGATGATTTCTTTCGTTCAATCGCCGAAGGATCAGGTAATAAGGACGTGGTAGGGGCTATGAAAAGCTTTGTGGATCAGCCCGGGCTTCCATTGGTTGATGCTCAAATGACCTGTTCTGATAATAAAATGGAGCTAAACCTGACCCAATCACGATACGCCCCTCTGGGCTCCAAAGTGCAACAAGGGCAAATTTGGCAAATCCCTGTCTGTGCGAAATTTGGTTATGCCGATGGGCAGACATCAAAGAGTTGTTTCTTGATGAAAGAAAAGACGCTCACCCAAAGCACCGAAGTAGAGGCTTGCCCAAGCTTTATGACCCCCAATGAAAATGGTTCGGGTTATTATCGGTTCACAATGGATAGCCAAGCTTGGTCTGAATTAATTGCCAATATCGATAGTTTAAATACACGAGAAGCCTTAACCGTTATGGATAGCCTTGTTGCGGCCTTCCGAGCAGGCGAAGTTGAGGCTTCGGTGTTTCTTGATGGCATGTCCAAATTTGCACAACACCCAGAATATGATGTGGCGTCTGGTTCCACCCGCCTGATAGGTTTCATGTATAATGAACTGCCAGAGTCTAGAGAGGATTTGGCCCGTTACGTTAGCGGAAATTACAAAGCGCGTTTTGAGCGTATCAGAGGTCAGAATACCGTTGAAGGTAACCTATTGGCCCCGTCACTCGCGGGAGAATTGGCGTATATCGGAAATTATTCGACCTTACGTCAGGAAATGGCGCTTAAAGGGGCAGAATATTTAGGACTTAACGGCTCCATGAATAAAAAGGCGCTCGCTCCGAATATGATGGGGCTCGCCTTATCTATGGCCATGATAGAGTATGGTGATAATGCCTATGCTCCATTGCTGGAATTAGCGACAACCGGCTCACCTCTTGAAAAAAGCCGCGCTCTAGGCGCGCTTTCCTCGACAAATAGTCAAGACGTTGTCGACGCCCTTCTGGGGTTGGCTTTGGATAAAGACGGCCCCTTAACAGGTCGCCAAGCTCTTAGCGTGGTAAACGGTTTACTGGCTTCAAATCAATTTGGTGATTATACATGGAATTGGCTAAAGGGTAATTTTACGCAATTTGTGAATGACCGTGTGGCAGATGTGCGTAAGGGCGGCATGCCTTCAACAGGTGGCAATTTTTGCTCTCTGGACCGCCGGGACGAGGTTCAGGCCTTTATGGAAGCTAATAGTGCAACCATTCCCGGATATGAGCGGAGCTTGAAACAAACAATTGAGCGGATTGAATTATGTGCTGCCTTGAAAGAGACTAAAGCGTCTGAACTTGCAGAGGCACTTAAAAAGAGGAAGTGATGATGTCGACGTCATCATATCTTACATCATAAAAAAGGCCCCATTTTGTGAATGGGGCCTTTTTTATATTCAACATAACTTTGGACGGTTTTCTAAAATAGAGCGCCCTTAATGCCATCAATAATAAATTGCGCCGCGAGGGTTGCGAGTAAGACCCCCAAGACACGGGTTAATACATTGGTGAGCGTTTTGCCCATTAGCTTCATAAGCGGCGCGGCGATGAGAAATGAAATCAATGTTATAACAAGGACGAGGACGAGGGCGGCAATAATTGAGGCCTCTTCCCAGCCATTACTGCTGCGGCTCATCAGGATTAATAAGGAGGCCATAGTACCAGGGCCCGCAATCATGGGAATACCCATTGGGAACACGGAGATATCTTCGGGATCTTCAATTTCTTCAAGTAAGTCCTCAGCGCGGTCTTCCCGTTTCTCAGTGCGTTTTTCAAACACCATGTTCAAACCGATGATAAAGAGCATAATGCCGCCCGCAATCCGCAGGGCGTCAAGGCTGATACCGAGTTTAGAAAACAACCACTCGCCGACATAAGCAAAGCCAATCAAAATGACCGAAGCCACGGCGACTGATTTAAAGGCCATTTTCCGTTGATGGGTTTTTGACGTACCTTGGGTTAAGGTCGCAAAAATTGGAGCGCAGCCGGGCGGGTCAACAATAACAAAAAGAGTCGCAAAGGCGCTCAAGAATAGGGCAAGATCAAACATGAACGGGCCATACCGTTATCATCTCTGACCTTCAATCAAATTATCCATTTCAAAATTGCCTTTAAACTTTCTCGAACGCTGGCAAATTGTAACCAAACCGCATAGGGTTGGCGTATGGAACAACACCCAATTTTTGATATTGGCGGATTTCGCCTTGGCCAAGCGCATGATGAAGCCGTTAATACAGGTGTGACCGTGATCTTACCTGAACAGGCCGCGACTTGCGCAGTGGATGTCCGCGGCGGTGGGCCCGGGACACGTGAAATCATGGCGCTCCAAGACGGCGGTTTAATTGATTCGGTACATGCTGTCGTTCTTTCGGGTGGGTCAGTTTATGGGTTGGCTGCAGCAGACGGCGTGACGGCTTGGCTCGGTGAACAGCGAATTGGTTATGCCCCAGGCCCCGAGCCTGTGCCTGTATCGCCAATTGTACCTTCGGCTATACTTTTTGATAATGCCAATGGCGGTCAAAAATTGTGGGGATTAAATCCGCCATTCCGTGATTTGGCCATTCAGGCGTGCGAAGGCGCAGAAACGCGCCTGAGCGAAGGTAAAGCAGGGGCCGGCTTTGGCGCCACGGCTGGCTTATATGCGGGCGGCTTGGGCGCGGCAGTTGAAAGTGTGGGGGACGTTAAAATTGGCGCTATCATAGCAGCTAACCCTGTTGGGTCGCCATATATGCCAGGGTCAAAATGTCCATGGGCTTGGCCATATGAAGTCGACAATGAATTTGGCGGGCAGCAGCCGCCAAAGGGATATAGTCTCTCAGAGGCCAAAGACACGAAGCTAGCGTTTTTAAAAGAGGCCGGACAGTCAACAGTAATCGGAGCCATCGTCACAGATGCGGGTTTATCCCAAAAGCAATTACGGCGAATTTCAATTATGGCGCAAGACGGAATAGCTATGGCGGTGCAGCCATCCCATACGCTGCTAGATGGTGACACGATTTTTGCTTTATCGACAGGAAATAAACCCTGCGAAACCCCTGTAGCCTTAGCTGAACTCGGCGCGGCTGCCGCACGGGTTGTCGCGCGGGCTCTCATGCGTGGCGTCTATTTCGCACAAGCTTGAATATGTTGATGATACGGCAAAACTGTTGAAATGCGAAAAGGGACGAAAATCCTCGAATTTGGCTGAAAATACCCCTTGCAAAGTCAGAACATTTCCGCTTTAAGGCGCGCTCGCAAGAGATTGCGATATGCCGCGCGGTTTCGCGCACTCTAAGCACCGGTAGCTCAGCTGGATAGAGTACTTGACTACGAATCAAGGGGTCGGGGGTTCGAATCCTCCCCGGTGCGCCATTTCTTTTATGTAAATTACTGCTTTTAACGGTCCATTGGGGGAGTGGTTTTAGTACCTCACAATTTACTCCATTTAAATTAATGTTCCGCGCCTGCTTTTCTTATATCTTAGGCCGTTTTAAATGGCGGCTAATGTTGTATTCGCAATAACATGTTCAAATGTCGGCATCCAGCATCCCAGCGTATGTAAAATTGCGTAGCAGAATGAAGGCACGTTCGCAAATGATATACAGCCAGATTAGTGTGAGTTACGCAACTAATTGAGTTAGAAACTCTCAAGTCCTTAGTGAGGTTGCGTCAGGCGACCGGCCTATGCCGCAGATGTCGCCGGGCAAGTTGTTTGGGAAGGCGGCATTACCACGCCGTTCGGCCTTCAGGTCAGCGCTATGGGCGCTGTCACACAAAGCCTTATGTTCCCCGGACAATATGCCGACGAAGAAACGGGATATTACGATAACTGGCACAGAACCTATGATCCGGCTCTAGGCCGGTATTTACAGAGCGACCCGATAGGATTAGCGGGTGGATTTAATAGATACGCTTATGTCGGTGGGAACCCGGTGAACTATGTAGACTTTCAAGGTTTATCTGGAATACTAACGATTTATTCCAAGGATGGAGAAGGCGGTTTTGGTCATTCCTTTTTATCTTTTCAAAAAGATAGCGATAATTGCAATTGTGAAAAACAGACCTTCAGTTTTTGGCCGGGCCCAATCCCTCTAATTGTGCCTGATCGGGGACAAAAAAATGGGTTAAACCGCAATTTTTATTTAGACGATGTTAACTCTACCAAATATTCATCGCGAAGTGTTTACCTCAATGATAAGATGGAAATCGAGTTCATGAGGATAATCAAAAAGTTGAACATTTGAATTATAGCCCGTCTCTTCAATGTTCAACTTTTTCGACAGCTATTTGGAATAGATTTTCATATAGAAAATTCTTTAAATAATCTCCGTCTGGGCTAAAGTCGGCAATTGATTAGTCACCCCCTGACCTTAGAGGGGCAACCCCATGAAGGTAACTGCCGCAATAATTGTCCTCTTCTCAATGCTTTTGAGTTACATTTATATAGATATACGAAGCTACAATGCCGAGATTACTTGCAACTATTTTCGAAAGTATTTTTATACCCAAGTCAGTAAACCGCCTCATTGGAAATATTTAAAAAAGGAAACATTTTTTAGGAAGTACTCCCCTTCTTTTGAAAAACTTTCTCCATACTCACCAAACGGAGCAAATGATTTTACTTGCGCTTTTAGTCGTGCCGAATCTGATGAAAAGCTGTTTCTTTGGATAAGAAAACAAAACCATCTAATAAATGAATTAAATCAGTCTAGTTTTCAATTTCAAGATAAAATATTACTTGTCGTTGTATACTCAGACGGTAAGAATTTAGATGTTATCTACAAATTAAATCAACTTAATGAGTAATCTTTTACACCCGGCTCTACTTTAGACGAACGAAAAAGAGCGCTTTTAAATATGATTACAGCCACCCTTAGCTTTCAAAGCTATAGCGCGAGCGCGGCTCTCAATGGGGACTTTGATTTTGCACTTGATGATGTCTCGGTAACTCTGTCGGGGGCACACCAGCTTCGGCTACGCTTGACTTTGATTTGGCAGAAGACTTCGCGCATGTTTGGCAAATCGGGCAAGGCTTTGCTATGACGGATGAAACCATAGACGCCCGCTCCGCTGTCAAATTCACGAAAACGGATGCCGGGGAAGCTGTGGGGTGGACGACGGATATTGTCGGCGGAGTTGTTGGGACTTCGGATAAACAGGGATTTGATATGACGTTCCCGCTAAACGGTGCCACGTCACTTGATTATGACTATGCTGGCCGTGTCTTCGCGGCCAACACTAAGATAGAATCGCGGATTGAGTTTTATGACGCGGAGGGTCAGCGCATTCTGGACTTTGATTTAAATGCGCGTGGCCGAATTGAAACAGTATACCGTGATGGCGCGGTTGCCGCGTCTTACACTTATGATGTCTTTGAACAGCGTATTGCCAAGACAGCGACTGATAACTTTGGAAATGTGACGGATGTCCATTACCATTATGACAGGGAGGGTCGATTAATTGGCGAGACGAGCGCGGCGACTGGCGAGTTCCTGCGCGAATATGTTTGGATTGGGCTGACGCCGATTGCCACTTATGGCGAAAACCCAACGCCTGGCAATGGCGGCCCAACGGTACTGCATTATTTACACGCCGACCACCTCAAGCGTCCGGCCTATGCCTCAGATGTCGCTGGGCAAGTTGTTTGGGAAGGCGGCATTACCACGCCTTTCGGGATGCAGATTGAAACCATGGGCGCAGTCACACAAAGCCTTATGTTCCCCGGGCAATATGCCGACGAAGAAACGGGATATTACGATAACTGGCATCGGACGTATGACCCGATACTAGGCCGGTATTTACAGAGCGATCCAATAGGCTTGGCGGGTGGATTGAATAGATACGCCTATGTGGGTGGGAACCCGGTGATCTTCATTGACCCAGATGGATTAAAAGAAATAGGTATTCGGTTTGGTATATCTGGTTCTCTGTTGGCGGGTGGCAAGTTCGGCATTGAAATATCCTTCGATACTAAAAGTAAGCAATTTAGATTTAGAGGAAATTACGGAGGGCTAATTGGCCTTGGTGGAGGATTTGATTCTCCCTTTATTTTTCGTAACAGTTATTGTGCTCCAGTTGGTTGGTCTAGCGTGGCTGTAAGCGAAATTAATGCAAACATAAGCGTTGTAGGGGTGAGAAAAGAACTAAGTCGAGTTGAAGTAAAGACTTACGGTGTTAAAAAAAGAACAGGTCCTCAACCATTGGAATATAACTTTCCTTGGCCATCGGCAAAAAAGGACAAGAAAAACAAATTAAAGCTTAAGGATGCATTTAAGGTTAGGCTGCCAGTTTATGAAATCGGTAACGAGCATGGATTTAGCTCAGCCCCGCTATTTGGCAGCAATACGTGTGGGTGTGAAATATGAACTTTATCCAAAACAATCGAAAATCTATATTAATGCTATTGGCAACGTTTTGTGTTATCAACCCTCTTTCCTTTTTCTTTCCCGAATACATAAACTACATATCTATTTTCCTTATATTTTTTTGTTTTGTATACATACTTTATGAAAATCTAAAAATGCTTCTAATAGAAAGAGATGAGTATCAAAGCGATGCAGACAAAGCACCATCTATAAGCACTTCACAGCTGATTACATTGAATAAATTTCAATTTTATTGCGGGTTTTTATTACTTTTATTCTCTACACATTTATATTCGATTTTTGCTAAAGATTTTGATATGTTAAACTCGTTAAAGGCAATTGCATCTCTATCGATGTCATATATTGCCCTCTTCTTTTGTATGTTTTATTTTCTCGAAATTGTTAAAAGTAATAACAAATTTCACGGTTCGGAACCGAATTTGTTTTGCGGCATATTTTTTGTTAATCTTGCAGCAATAATGATTTCAAACGTATCAGTATAACGAAACATTGTGACCTGCGCCCCTAAACTTCCACCATTTTCTGGTAGAGTCTTCGACAGTAATGCAGACTAATATGAAGCGATCACGATTTTCTGAAGAACAGATCATTGCGATATTGAAGGCGCAGATCAACCTTAGTCGAGCAGTACTACTTTGATGGATTTGATACCGAATTTACACGCTGACCACCTTGGACGACCAACGCATGCCACAGATGTCGCCGGGCAAGTTGTTTGGGAAGGCGGCATTACCACGCCGTTCGGCCTTCAGCTCAGCGCTATGGGGGCCGTCACGCAAAGCCTCATGTTCCCCGGGCAATATGCCGACGAAGAAACGGGATATTATGATAACTGGCACAGAACCTATGACCCGACATTAGGCCGGTATTTACAGAGCGATCCAATAGGCTTGGCGGGAGGGTTGAATAGATACGCCTATGTTGGTGGGAACCCGGTTAATTTCATTGACCCGACGGGAGAGTTTGGTTTTCTTGGAGGGGCGATTGGAGCTGGAACAAACTTAACAATCCAATTAGCTTTAAATGGTGGGAGATTTGAATGTGTGGATTGGGGTGACGTCATGATTTCTGGCGTTTTTGGTGCAGTTATTCCAGGTGCGCTTTCGCAAGTTAAAAGCGCTAAGTTAGCAATTTCGAAACGGAAACAAATGAACAGCTATCTTCGTAAGGTAAAAAACCCAAAAAATATACGAAAATTTATACGTAGAAAGGGAAAAGCTAACAACGATATACTTTTAGAACTTGAGTTTAGATTTTCTGCTGTAGTCGCTCAAACAGGGCTTAAAAAAACTACCAATGTCCTTGATGATGACTCTTGCGGTATGTGTAAGTAGGATTGAACGATGGCGCGAAAAAAAACTCGAAAAAGGAAAAATCAAGCCACGAGGCTTGTTGACTATATAATTGCATTTTTTGTTAATTTATTTTCATTTATGTGAGCCTCTATCGCTCTTCAATTAATTTCAAATGATATTCATGTCGAGAAGGTTAGTAGATTTGTATGTAGTGATGCGTATGCTAAATGTGCCTCAAGTTCAGATATCTACTTAGACAATTAAAGCGACTGATAACTTTGGAAATGTGACGGATGTCTTGATACGGAAACCATGATTAGTGGCGCTTTAGGGTCTGCCTACGGATTTTTCGGCCCATTTGAAAGAAAAGATGGAAAGCTTGGTTTTGCGGGCGGAGGTCCTTCAGGGGATAAGACATCTCAGTTTAGTAAAGGTTTGGCAAGTCTTGAGCGTCAAAATAGGTTATCACGCCGTGTTACAAGACGATTGAGAAAATTCGGGAGAGCGGCGGGCAAGCTTTCAGGTGGACTTTCGGTAGCTTGTTCTATTTACCGATTAAATCGTATACGGAAATGTTTATGAAGGATATCATGAAGCTTTCTGAAAATTTATCCGTATGCAAGAAAACGGAACAGTTTGTAGAATATTTGAAACTATCTAATAATCAAATTGAAGACCTGACTAAAGACACAAGTTTTTATCACGATTTGAATTATTACGGAGATGAAGCTTGGGAGCTAATTTTTATTATTAGAAAAATGGGAGTGGATGTTACAGGCATTAATTTTGAAGATTACTTTCCTCCAGAGTTTTCAAATAAAGGCCTTCTTAAAAGTTTATTCGTCTCCGTTACTCCGTTTTCTAAAAGGCGTAACTCTGTTAAATTAAATTATAAAAGGTTTACTCTTTTGATGGTAGACTCCGCTTTTCGAGACGGCACGTTCGCAAATGCTATACAGCCAGATTAGTGTGAGTTACGCAACTAACTGAGTTAGAAACTCTCAAGTTCTCACTAAGATTACCTCGGGCGACCATCCTATGCCACAGATGTCGCCGGGCAAGTTGTTTGGGAAGGCGGCATTACCACGCCGTTCGGCCTTCAGCTCAGCGCTATGGGGGCCGTCACGCAAAGCCTCATGTTCCCCGGGCAATATGCCGACGAAGAAACGGGATATTATGATAACTGGCACAGAACCTATGACCCGACATTAGGCCGGTATTTACAGAGCGATCCAATAGGCTTGGCGGGAGGGTTGAATAGATAT